>JAFECZ010000541.1 GCA_018241905.1 Pseudomonadota bacterium | reverse complement strand
TGCTCGGAGATCTTCCGTGGCGGCATGGCCTCGGTTCCTAATGGGCAGTGGGAGGGCGCCCGGGCGCTGGGCATGAGCCGACAGCAACTGATGCGGCGTGTCATCGTGCCGCAGGTTTTCGCAAGGATGCTTCCGGCCTTCACCAATCGCGGCATCGAGCTTGCCAAGAACACGTCTATCGCGTCAGTGATCGCTGTCCAGGAACTGATGTACCAGGGACGCGCTCTGTCGGCTGCGTTCTATCGTCCCTTGGAGATTCTGACTGCGGTGGGGATCATCTATTTCCTTCTGATCTATCCGGGCTCCTACCTGGCGTCGCGGCTGGAGAAGCGCTTCGCGCTTCGCGCCTGAATGAAAAGACAGGCTAGCATCAGGAGCACACCATGAGCAGCATTCCCAAATTCGAACCTGTACCGACGCTCACGCGGCGAGACCAAGTCGCGGAGACACTGCGACGCGCGATCCTGTCGGGTCAGATTTCGCCAGGGACGCAGCTGATCGAAAGCCGCCTGGCGACCGATCTGGGAGTCAGTCGAGGCCTGCTGCGCGAGGCAATTCGCGAGCTGATCGAAAGCGGACTGGCAGACAACAGGCCCTATGCGGGCACTTTTGTCACCGCGGTCAATGCCGAGACCCTGCGGGATGTCTACGAAATGCGCCGAGTGATGGAAAGGCAGGCCTATACCCGGATCTGGCCGAAACGGGATGAAGCGTTCAGGGATGAGCTGAAACGGCGCTTCGATCAGATGATCGAGGCGGTAAAAGGCGACGATCTGTCCGAAGAGATCCGGGCTGAAGCGCATTTCCACGGTCTTGTTTACGAGCGATGCGGCAACCATTTGATGCCGGCTTTCTGGCAGCAGATGACGCAGAAGATCCAACTCGGCTTTGCGATCTGCCAGATTGCGCATGCGCCGAAGGTGGACTTCGAGGAAAACCATCATCAGTTTCTCGAGTGCGCGCTGGGTGACAGCCTCGATGAGATGCTGACCGAGCTGAATGTGCATCTGGATCGTGGCCTGGCAACGATCCAGTTCGAGACGGACACGCCCGCAGAGGCCCTCGGCTCATCGGGCACCGTGGTTCCGATCAAGCGCAGCTGAAATGCGCGGAGAGATCCGCCTGCGCCGGCACTGACTCCACCCGGCGAAAGCCTGGGCGATACCTCACGACCGAAGGAAACTCCTTGAGCAACCCGACCTCCGAAACGCCCGAAAGGGCCCTGGCATTTGTCGGTGGGGGCCAGATGGCGTCCGCCATGATCGCGGGACTGGTGAAGGCCGGCCGCGACAGCTCGTCGATTCTGGTGATCGAGCCCTCGTCTGATCAGAGGCTGCATCTCGAGCAGAGCCTGCGTGTGCGGACCGCACCTTGCGCAGACGCGCAACTGGCAGATGCCGACGTCGTCGTGTGGGCTGTCAAGCCGCAGGTACTGCGTCAGGCGGCTTTGGAGACTCGCGCACATCTTGGGGCGGCATTGCACCTCAGCATTGCAGCGGGGCTGCCCCTCCCGACGTTGAGCCAATGGTTGCAGAGTGAACGTATCGTGCGTGCGATGCCGAATACGGCGGCGCTCGTTGGCGCCGGAGTGACCGGAATGGTTGCTGCGACGGGCGTATCGGCGGCCGATCGAGCGCTGGCGACCGCCATCCTCGCAGCGACCGGTCATTGCTTCTGGGTCGAGAGCGATGAACGACTGGACGCGGTCACGGCGGTCAGCGGCAGTGGGCTGGCCTACGTATTCCACTTTCTCGAAGCGTTTCAGGCCGCGGCGGAGGCCGTTGGATTCGACGCTCCCACGGCGCGCGACCTGGTGCTCAGGACCGCAACGGGCGCTGTCGAGCAGGCCAAGCTGGGAGACCCTTTCGGTACCCTGAGATCGCGTGTGACCTCCAAGCGCGGCACGACGGAAGCTGCGCTCAACGTCCTCGATGCCACAGGCACGCCGCAGGCGCTTCGCGATGCTGTCCGAGCCGCATACGAGCGCGCCGGTGAGCTGTCGAAGGAGCTTTCAGGGCAGCCCGGATGAACGATCCTGACCGAGGTCGCGTTGCGCCCTACTAGTGCGAAACGGATGCTCGCGTCCAAGCGAATGGCTACTATGTGTCGGGTGCGCTGGCGCGCAACTCGAACTTCGTATCAGAGGCCGATCAGCAGTCGCGGGTCGGGGCCATCCCACTCTTCGGGAACTTGCCCGTTCCGGTCATACGACAATTCCACGGACCCGACCCTGCCAACGCAGCGTGCCGCCCCATAGCGGTTCACGCACGGCGGCACACGGCACCCCAATCCGACCCAGGACTTATCAGTCCACAGTGATTCCTGCCGTGCGGATCACATCGTGCCACACGGGTGCCTCGCGGTGAATCGTTTCACTCATCGCATCGCCGCTGCCGGGTTCCACGATGCGACCCGCGGCCTGGTATTCCGCTCTCAACGACAGCATGGCGCGCGACATCGCGTCATGCAGCGATGCGCGAACCGACGCGGGCAAGCCGAGCGGTGCCACGAGGCCGATCCATACCTCCCCGATGCCCGCCACGCCCAGCTCGGAGAAGGTCGGAACTCCGGGCAAAGCATCGATCCGCTGGCTGCCCCCAAGCGCCAAGGGGACCACTCTTCCGCTTTGGATTTGCGGCAGCAACAGGGCCACTCCCTCCAAGGTCATGTCGACCTCGCCCGACAAAACAGCCTGGATGGCGGCAGGGCCCCGATAGGGAATATGCTGAAGCGCCACGCCGGTGCGAGTTCGTAGCAACTCCATGCTCAGGTGCTGGGGCGAACCAATGCCCGGCGTGGCGTAGCGCAGCCCGCTGGGGCGCTGTTTCGCCAGATTCACCAGATCCGCCCAACGGCGTACGGCGAGGGACGGCGACACCACCAGCACCTGCTGTCCGACGAAGAGAATTCCCAGGTGCGTGAAATCAGTTGCCGGGTCATAGGGCAGCTTGGGAAATAGCGCCGGCGCGGCGGTCATCTGCATGGCATGCACGAGGCCCACCGTCAGTCCGTCGGGTGGGGCCCTTCGCACCATGTCCAGGGCCAGGATCCCGCCGGCCGTGGGCCGGTTGTCCACGAGCACGACCTGGCCGGTCTGCGCTGCATACGCTTCCCCGATCTGGCGACCCATGATGTCCATCGCGCTGCCCGGCGCTGCGCCCACCAGCAAACGCAGGGGCGCGGTTGTGGTGGAGGGCTCGGCCCGGGCCGCGCCGCAGCAACAGGCCAGCGCCGCGCCAATGAGCCTGCGGCGACTGACCGATGGGATGACCGGCTGATGAAGCATGGTGTGGCTCTCCGCTCCTGAATGCTATGCGGGTCACTGTAGGCAAGCGCATTCATGCTGTCGACCACTTGCGCTGCAAAGCAATCGTGAGGTTTACTCAAC
>JAFECZ010000540.1 GCA_018241905.1 Pseudomonadota bacterium | reverse complement strand
TGCCCATGGCGCTCACGAAGTGCGTGATGCGCCCGCCCGTCTGCTCCCACAGCTCGGGGCCGGTGGTCTCGTAGTGGATGCGCGGGTTGTCGGGGTTGGCAAACTGGTCGAGCACGCGGCCCTTGCCCTGCGCCACCATCTGCTCGGCCAGGTCGCGCGCGTATTCCATGCCGCCGCTCTTGGGCGTGAGCACCAGCTCGGCGCCGAAGGCCTTCATGGTCTGCGCGCGTTCCACCGACAGGTCTTCCGGCATGATCAGCACCATGCGGTAGCCGCGAATGGCCGCCGCCATGGCCAGCGCGATGCCGGTGTTGCCCGAGGTGGCCTCGATCAGCGTGTCGCCGGGCTTGATCTCGCCGCGCTCCTCGGCGCGCTTGATCATCGAGAGCGCGGGACGGTCCTTGACCGAGCCTGCCGGGTTGTTGCCTTCCAGCTTGGCCAGGATGACATTGCCGCGCCGGGCGTTGTCTGCCGCTTCGATTCTTTGCAGCGCCACCAGGGGCGTCTTGCCAATGGCGTCTTCGATCGTCGGGTACTTCATGCCAAGCACTGTGCCATAATTTCCGGCTCTCTTCCCTCTCAAGGAAACGCCGGGTGATCCCTGGTTTCCTTGTCCCCTTCGGGGGGCGGGTCTGGCGTAGCCCGGCCCTGGGGGCGCACTCATGGCCCGAGTGGTGAAATTGGTAGACGCAGGGGACTCAAAATCCCCCGCCGCAAGGCGTGCCGGTTCGATTCCGGCCTCGGGCACCAGCCTCGCAAGGCTGTTTCAATGGGCCCTCAAGCCCTCCTCCACCCTCGGATAACGCAGGCGCAGCCGCAACTCGCGCTTCATGCGCGCGTTGTCCAGCCGTCTCGATTCCCCCATGAAGCTCAGCAGCTGCAGGGGCAGCTGTCCCTGCGCATCGCTGCGCCCCAGCCTGGGCGGCCGCGGCATGCCGTACAGGTCGGCCGCCAGGTCGAAGTAGTCGCCCATCAGCAGTTCGCTGTCGTCGCTCACGTGGTAGATGCGCTGCGGGCCGCCGCGCCACAAGGCCAGCACGCAGGCGCGGGCCAGGTCGTCGGCATGGATGTGGTTGGTGTAGACGTCGTCCTCGCGCTGCAGCACCGGCGTGCCGCGGCTCAAACGCTCGCGCGGCGTGCCGCCCTCGCGATCAGGCGCGTAGATGCCCGGAATGCGCAGCACGCGCGCCGCCACGCCCGACGAACGGCCCAGCCAGCGCACCGCGCGCTCCGCATCCACGCGCCGATGCGCGCGCGGCGTATCCGGCCGCACGGCGCGCGTTTCATCGATCCGCTCGCCCTGGCAGTCGCCATATACGCCGCTGGTCGAGCCGTACACCAGCGACAAGGGCGCGCTGCGCCGCTGCAGCGTCCGCACGAGCGACGCGGTGCGTGCGTCGCGCCACCAGGCGCCGGACTCCACGCGAGGCGGCGGCGCCAGGTGCAGCACGCGGTCGGCCAGGCCCGCCAGGCGCTGCAGGCTGGCCGGATCATCCAGGTCGGCCACGATGGGTGTGAGGCCAGCTGCGCGCAATTGCGGCACGCGTGCAGGCGAAGAGGTCAGCGCCAGCAGGCGCACCCGCCCCGCCAGCAGCCGGGCCGCACGAAGGCCGACATCGCCGCATCCGACGATCAGCACGCGTTCGCGGCGGAAGCGCGCGGGCAGCGCGCCGAGGGGACTATGGATTGCAGGCAAAATTCATCCTTTACTGGAGACGAAGAATACCCATGAGTTCAGGGGTGCCCGAGGCGGGCTTTTCCATCACCGTCGAGCCGAGCGGCCGCAACTTCGCGGCGCATGGCGACGAGACCATCCTGGCCGCCGCCATTCGCCAGGGCATCGGCCTGCCCTATGGCTGCAAGGACGGCGCCTGCGGTTCGTGCAAGTGCAAGAAGCTCTCGGGCGAGGTCGAGATCGGCGCCCACCAGAGCAAGGCGCTGAGTGCCGAGGAGCAGATCAACGGCTATGTGCTCACCTGCTGCTCGCGCGCCAAGACCGACGTGGTGCTCGAGTCGCGCCAGGTCACCGAGGCGGGCGCATTCCCCATCCGCAAGATGCCGGTGCGGGTGCAGGCCCTCACCCGGCTGTCGCATGACGTGATGGCCATCCGGCTGCAAATGCCCGCGGGCGAGCCGTTGCAGTTCCATGCGGGGCAGTACATCGAGTTCATCCTGCAAGGCGGCGTGCGCCGCAGCTATTCGATGGCCAATGCGCCGCACACGCTGGCGCAGCCGGGCCACGGCGTGGAACTTCATGTGAGGCACATGCCGGGCGGGCGCTTCACCGACCACGTGTTTGGCGCGATGAAAGAGAAGGAAATCCTGCGCATCGAAGGCCCCTACGGCAGCTTCTTCCTGCGCGAGGACACCGACAAGCCGGTGGTGCTGCTGGCATCGGGCACCGGCTTTGCGCCAATCAAGGCGTTGATCGAGCACATGGCGCACAAGGGCATCACGCGCCCCGCCGCGCTGTACTGGGGAGGCCGCCGTCCCGAAGACCTCTACATGGACGACTGGCTGCGCGAGCGCCTGGCGGCCATGCCCAACCTGCGCTATGTGCCGGTGGTGTCCAACGCCGTGCCCGAGGACAACTGGACCGGCCGCACCGGCTTCGTGCACCTGGCCGTGCTCGAAGACATTCCCGATCTCTCGGGCCACCAGGTGTATGCCTGCGGCGCCCCGATCGTGGTCGACTCGGCGCGCAAGGACTACGTCACGCGCGCAGGCCTGCCCGACGAGGAATTCTTCGCCGACGCCTTCACCACCGAAGCCGACAAGGCCGTGCCCTGATCACACACCGCAAGAAGAGACAATGAATTCACGCCGAATCCTCATCGCCGCCGCCGTTGCCGCACTGGCTGCAGCGGCATTTCCCGCCCAGGCGCAGCAGCAGGGCAAGCCCATCCACCTGATCGTCCCGTACGCCGCGGGCGGCCCCATCGACGTGACGGCTCGCGTGCTGGCGGAAGGCGTGAAGGAAATGCTCGGCACCGTGATCATCGACAACAAGCCGGGTGCCGGCGGCAACATCGGCGCCGACGCGGTGGCCAAGGCGGCGCCCGATGGCCTGACCATCGGCATTGCCGCCACCGCCACCAATGCGGTCAACCCGTGGCTGTTTGCCAAGATGCCCTTCAACGCCGCCACCGACTTCGCCCCCATCACGCAGATGGTGCGAGTGCCCAACGTGCTGGTGATGAATGCACAGGCGGCCCAGCGGCTGAAGATCAACACCCTGGCCGATCTCATTGCCTATGCCAAGGCCAACCCCGGCAAGCTCAACTACGGCAGCGGCGGCAACGGCAGCGCGGGCCACCTGGCCGGCGAGATGTTCAAGAAGGAAGCCGGCATCTTTGCCACGCACATTCCCTACAACGGCGGCAATCCGGCGCAG
>JAFECZ010000053.1 GCA_018241905.1 Pseudomonadota bacterium | reverse complement strand
CGGTGGCGGCGGCGCCTCGGCGTCCGAGGCCCGCTTTCCTGCGCCTCGCCACGTCGACCTCGCCAGTCAGATCAGCACCACCCGCGAACAGGTGACCCGAGAACTCAATGCATTGACCAAGTCCGGACTGTTGCGCAAGGAGGGCTCGTCAATGGTGGTGACGGACCTGCCCCGCCTGGCGCAAATGGTGGCCGATGTGCGAGGCGAGGCAGCGCCTGACAGAAGTCAATCTAATTGAGACCGCGCTGATGGCCCGCCAACGCAAAGCGCCCAGCGCCCAGCAACAGAATGGCCAACGCGCCAAACAGGTACAGTCCCTGCAGTTCGAGCGCCCAACCACCCTGATTGGTCAGCGCAAGGACTTGGCCGGTGTGCACCAGCAGGACGGCAACAACCATGTTGACGACCACCACCAGGGATGCGGCGCGGGTCCATACACCCGCGATGATCAGGACAGGCGCCAGGATCTCGCCGACGTAGACGAGGTACCCCAGAGCAAGCGGCAGATTGTGGGCGGCCAGCATCTTCAGCACAAAGCCGGGACCCGACCCGATCTTGAAGAGCCCGTGCAAGAGCACCAGCACCCCGACGGTGACGCGTAAGACCAATTTGCCAGCATCCTCGACCCAGGCTGGAACCAGAGCGTGCCTGCTAGCCGCGTCGGACGCAGTCATGACTGCGGTCATTGCATGCTCCTCGATACCTGAGCAGCGTCTGCCGAAGCTCTCGCAGGCGTGCCAGACGTGCTCAGAGAACTCGGAATCTGGCTGTTGACGAACGCCTTGGGATCCAGGTTCTGATTCGGCGAGTGGGCCAAGGCCACTGCCTCTGCTTGCACCTCGGCGCGGCTACGAGCGCCGACTGCGTGTGGGGCGGTCATGTCATAGCCGGCTTCGGCGCCAATGGAGGCCAGTTCGCCGCTTCGCTGTGCTGCAACGAGGTCTTGCTGCACCTGCGCGCGGCTCACAGCGCCTGAGGTCACAGTCGTGCGATTCTGAAGAATGAAGTCCTCTGCTCCTTCGGCGAAGGCCGAGCTTGCGGCAAGCGAAATAGAGAGGGCGACCAGGAACGACGTCGTTTTGATGATGGACTCCTTGAAAAGATGGCTAGAAACTCGAATCGATCTCACTCCCTCGAGCGCTACCGGTTCGATGAGACGAAGTTTGCTGATTACTTCCACGCTTGGATGTGCGTTTCCGTACATTCCAGAGGAACTTGTATTTGTCGAACCAGGTGCCCTGCCGATTCCCGGCGAGCAAGATCTCAAGGCTCGTGATTGAGATCCCAGCCACCAGCCTTCGCTGGTCAACGCGAATCCCGAGCGATTGGGGCGTCGCACACCATCAACCGAGACGTTCGGGCTGCTGGCTGCCAACCGTTCGACGGCGCTTACCGCGGGCTGGTCGGAGCGACCAACCCACGCAGCCGATCAGGACGCCGTGGTTCTGTCCTTCAAGATGCATCGGATAGACCTTGTGTTCGAAGGCGTCGAAGTGTGAAACGACATCCGCCAGTGATTCGGGTTCCACGCGTTCGTGGACTTGAATCGCAAAGAGCATGGGGTTCGGCTCAAAGTGACGGACGATCGTCTGCACGATGCCCGCGATGGGCGGTTCGGTTCGCCTCAGGTCCAAGCCCAACCGCGCGTCCAAGGCGCGGCCCCATGGGGGCGCGATGAAGGCCACCACCAATTCGCCCGGTGCTGCGTACGCGTGCTCCAGACCGACCGAAAATTCGATGCGTTCGAGACGCAAAGGCAGGTTCAACAGCGCAAGATTCCTCGAGCTGATATCGTGGACCAGCGGATCATTTTCGAAAGCGATCGCTCGCGCGTCCGCCAGCTTGCGCAGCAGCCAGAAGATCGTGTTGCCAGAGCCTGCGAAAGGGTCGATGACAAGTTGGAACGTCGAAGGGCTCCGCCTGGCCAGCGCCGCGACATCGCTGGCGATGGCCTCGGCCAAGTCATCTCGGGTGCATTCCACCGCCGTGCGCCCGAGCAGGCGAACGCCCATGGCGTGCGCCTGCGAAGGACGCAACCCGTAAATGGACACGTAGTCCGGGTCCTGATAATTGTCGATGCCGTATTGCTGGACTTCCTCCAGGCTGAGCACCGCATGCCGCTTGGCACCAAAGAGCAACAAGTCGCGGTCGTACGGCATGGCAACCTCCTCGCAGGGCGGCACGGCAATCGGAAATTCTGCTCCCGTGGCCAGGACGTCGGCCACAGTTTTTTTGATGCTTGCCTCGATGGGCTGGTCCTGCGCCGATCTCACCCGTTTCCGGGCCGGACCGCCTCCCTTGGATTTCAGGCCAGGTGAGATTCGCTCACCGCCGGCGCTGCACTGCGAATCTCTCTTCAAGTCGTTGAGTCAGGAAATTCGCGGACGGTCGCCAGCCAGGAGCGCGATCCGTCCGAGTTGGTAGAAGCAGGGAAACGCCTGCCCGAGCGATGAGCAGTTGCCCCGCGTCGCCGCTTTCACTCAGTCGTCGTGTGGCGTCCTTGACCGCGCGGGGTCACGACGCCACCGACCCGTGCTACCAAAACTTCCAAAAGGGACGCTTTTTCTTGGGCTCTGGTTCCAGCAGGGCCCCCATCGTCGTTTCCCCACTGCCGAAGCGACGCCGCACTTCTCGTTCGTGCTCGTGCGCATGCGCCCGCGCGCCCGCCTGGCCGCGCAGTGCCGCTAGGCGCCAGTGGTGCGCACGATCCAATAGATCTTCGTCCGAAAGCGCAGATGGCTCGGTCATCATCGTTGAGTCGTTCTCCTTCGACAGTTCAAGTCACTCGCCGTGTGCCATCGATCACACCCGTTATGACTCCGGCGCGAGACGGCACACCTACTACTTTATTCTTCGTTCCACGACGCTCGGCTCCTGCGAGTCGCTTGTCGCCGGCGGGTCCACCGTCCGTGTCCAAAGACACCTGGCGCGGAAAATCGCCTGCTTGGAATTTGCCGCACTTATGTGCGATCCCGGTCCGTGCAGAACGCTTCCATGGCCAACTTCTTCACGAAACCACGGTTCAATCGCCCGCGAACACCGCGCGCCGCTTCGCGCGCGAGGATGATCGCGCCGCTGTCGGAACTTGCGATGCTGCCTCGCAGTAGAGATGCATCCGGAGTCGCAGGTGGCTCTGCTCGACTTGCAGCTGATCAACAAAAAAGGATTCGGATGAAGGCACTGTTGCTGCGCGCCCGCGGGCGAATGTTCGTCACCACCACTTTGCTGGCCCTCACGGCGCATGCCAGCCTGGCTGCGACCGTGGTCGTAGGGCAAGTCGCGCCCATGTCCGGGCTAGAGGCGCGCCAAGGGCGGGACTACGGCGCGGGCCTTCAGATGTACTTCGATGCTGTCAACAAGGAGGGCGGCATCAATGGCCATACCTTCGCGCTGGTGCGCAAGGACGACCACGGCCAGCCCGCCGAGACCGTGGCTCTCACCCGCAAGATGATGTCCGAGGACAAGCCTCTGGTGCTGGCGGGCTACTTCGGCAGCCGCAACATCTCCGAACTGGTCGCCTCGGGCCTCCTTGAAAACGAGCGCCTGGCCCTGGTGGGTTACCGCAGCCCCGAGATCCAGGATGACTTGCCAATGCTCTACAACGTGCGCGCCAGCCTGCGCGACGAACTCACGCGCATCACCGCGCACCTGGCCACGGTGGGCATCCGCAGGCTGGGCCTGTTCTACGAAGACGGGCCGAACGCCCAGGCCTTGGTCGCTGCGGCCGATGCCGCCGCGAAGAAGGTGGATGCCAGCATCGTCACGCGCGCCTCGTACGCGGTCAACACCACCAAGGTGGCCGCCGCGGTCGAGCAGTTCATCAAGACCAAGCCGCAGGCCATCATCATGGTCTCTAGCGGCGCGGCGGCTGGCGCCTTCATTGAAGCCTACCGAAGCGGCGGCGGAACCGCGCAGCTACTGGCCCACTCGGGCACCGAACTGGAGCAGCTCTCAACGCGCCTGGGCGAGGAGCAGATGGCAGGCCTCGTGATCGCGCAAGTCACACCCAATCCCTACCGAATCAATGGCCGGCTCACCAAGGAATTCATTGACACTGCCAAAGCCCAGAAGATCGAGGCACCGAGCTACGCGATGATGGAGGGGTATATCGCCGCCCGCGTCATCGTGGAAGCGGTTCGCCGCCAAGGCGCCCGGCCGACGCGCGAAGGCATGGCACCGACGTTGAACAGCATGGACAACCTCGATCTCGGAGGCTACAGCCTGGCCTTCAAGCCCACGCAGCGCACCGGCTCGCGCTATGTCGAGCTGTCCATCGTGAACAGTACCGGCAAGATCCGGCAGTAGTGGGGCTGGGCCCCTTCGGCGGGATCGGCGAGCGCCGGCTGCGGCTGGCCCACCGCCTCGGCCTCATGGCCGCTTCGCAGTCACGTCGTTTCCAGCGCTCAAGTGGCCCCGGTCACCTGGTCAACAAGAAGTTGGGCGCTCGACTTCATCCGCGTGCAGAGCTGGCGTGAATCAAATGCGCCGTCCCGAGTTTTCCGCGCTCAAACGGCACCCACGGTGCCATTGGTCTTCCGGGGCTGCCAGAACCGCCAGAATGATCGCGCCTGCCGCATGGGGGCCAACGACGCCCGCGTCGCTGCGGTCGCTGCAACCCGGCGCCTGAGCTCCAATTCGTGTTCGTGCGCTGGCAGATGCGCAGATCGATCCCCACGCAGCGCCCAAAGGCGCAGCTGCCGTGCACGCGCGAGCAGTTCATCGTCGGGGAGCGCGCCTGGTTCTGTCATGACTGAAATTCTGCCCGACCGCGCCAAGCCCAACCGATCGGCTGCGCCGCCACTGTGCAACTGTTCACGCGCCGCGCCGCGCGATGTTGCACCCTTGCGTCAGTCTGTTTCTGGGGAAGCGGGGCCCAAAGTCATGAACGTGCGGCCAGTGCGGAAGACCGGGCATTCGGGGTCAAGCGGCGCGGGCCGCCCCGCGCCGGCGGGGTCCAATCGCGCGATGCAAGTCGAACCGCCGAACCCGCCCATTCAGGGGGTGCTACCGCACACGCGGGACTGCCCAGAAACGATCATGGCCCCGAAGGGCCATGCGTGAGGTCGCAGCAAGGCGGCCTTACTTCTTCTTAGCGCCCGTGGTCTTGGCGCCCGCGGATTTGGCGCTCTTTGCGCCTGCGGTCTTAGCACTCTTGGCAGCAGCATTCTTCGCCGGCTTGGCTGCGGCCTTATCAGCCTTGCGCTTGGCAGCCTTGGGGTCGATGGCGGCCTTGAATGCAGTGCCTGGCACGAACTTCGGCACCTTCTGCGCTGCGATCTTGATCTTTTCGCCGGAAGTCGGGTTGAAGCCGCTGCGAGCGGCGCGTGCCACTTGCTTGAAGGTCCCGAAGCCCACCAACGAGACAGCGTCACCCTTCTTCACGGCGCCCACGATGGTGCTGGTCACCGTCTCCAGGATCCGACCGGCCTCGGCCTTGGACACTCCGTGGGCGGCGACGATCTTCTCGATGAATTCAATGCGGTTCAAACAAAACTCCTTAGATACATGAAAACGCCCACCGGCAATGGGCCGTGGGCGTCTTCGCAGTGTAGTCGCTGCCGACGCGGGCGGGCGTCAGGTGACCCAATCGACGACATCTGCGCCGACGAAGTACCGGCAGGTCCTCGAACGGATGCTGGTCCATGCTCCCACGCTCGCGGTCCCTGGCAAGGGCTCCAGCGCGCGAAGCGCTCGGCAACTGGCAGCTTCCCTGGTCGCCTGCGTCCACTAGCGGGTAGGAAATGGTCAGGCTGAGCGGACAGTCCGAAGCTTCACCAGCAAGGGCCGAGAGCTCCAAGACCTCCGGCGCAGCACGTCGTTCGCCAACCCTGCGGCGGTCTTCGGCCGCATGTTCAGCGATACCTTCTCCGGCATTGCACCCTCGGGCGCATTGGCCTTCACGGGCTCCGAGCTTCGCGGTGCGGCACTAGGAACGGCCCTCAAGAGCTCACGCGCCGAACGCAGTCACCCGTGCGCTAAACGCGCGAGGCCAACGGCTGGCCGTCGCGTCACGGCCCAGGCTGCGCCAGTTGGCTTCTGCACGACAGCCGCTACGGCCGTGCAAATGCGGAAGGCCCTTGGACTGTCACAGACCCTACCCCATGGTGCGCGTCCCAGTCAGCTCTCTTGACGGGCACGGCGAGCCTCGAACTGGCAGACTCTCTGCTTCCAAGATGCACCCAGCATCTGGGCTGAGGGGGCCCAGCTCCGGTTCCTCGTACAAGGTTTGATCGCCGTCAAATAAGCGTCGGATCACGGCTCCCAGAATAGATGCATCTGCCATGCATCTTCAACGCTGGAGCCTTCCATGACCCTGACCACCTACGGCACCAAAGTTGACGTTCGGCCGCTCGCGCCGCACGAACGCCACCCGCTCATCTTCAACACCTTCCGAGCCCTGGGCGGGGGCGAGGCGATGGAGCTGTACAGCGATCACGACCCGCGCCAGTTGCACCGCCGGTTCGACGAGGTCCTGCCGAAGAGCTTCGCGTGGGACGACCTCGAAAGCGGCCCCCAGACCTGGCGCGTTCGCATCACGAAGCTGGCAGGCAACCCCCTCCACCGTCATGGCTGCGGCGCCTGCGCCCCCGCCTGAACACCCCTGTCGTCCAAAGGAAGCATCATGAAGTCCGCAAGCAGGCTCTGGCGATGGCTAGGGCTCATCTTTGTCTTGTCGTTCGGGGCCCTCGGGTACCTGGGCTGGCAGATCTACCTGGCCGCGCCCCCCATTCCGACGCAGGTCGTGACGGCCGACGGAGACCTCCTGTACACCGGGGACCAAATTCAACTCGGACAGCAAGCCTGGATGTCCGCCGGCGGCCAGCAACTGGGCACCGTTTGGGGCCATGGCGCCTACGTGGCGCCCGATTGGTCGGCCGATTGGCTGCACAGGGAAGCTGTGGCCTTGCAAGGCATCCGAGCGGCGCAGCAGCCGACCGGCAGGCCCCTTGCCGAGGCCGACCAGGCCGCGGTGCAAGCCCGCTTGCGCGACGAGATGCGCCGCAACACCTACGACAGCACCAGCGGCACCGTGAAAGTTTCCAAGGATCGCGCGCAGGCCATTCGGGAGGTCGCAGCCCACTACGAAGCTCTATTCGGCACGGACCCGAAGCTGGCGACTCTGCGCGAGCAGTACGCCATGACCGAGGGGGCCCTTCCACTCAAGGAGCACCGCGAAGCACTGGCCGCGTTCTTCTTCTGGTCCGCCTGGGCCGCCGTGACCGATCGTCCCGGCGAAGCCGGCCTGTCCTACACCAGCAACTGGCCGCATGAGCCCCTGGTGGGCAACACCATGACCACCTCAGCCGCGATGTGGTCGATGGTCAGCGTCATTCTGCTGCTAGCCGGCATTGCTGCCATGCTATGGCTGCACAAGGGTGAGAGCAGCGAGGACGCGGCCCAAGTGCCAAAGGCCGACCCGCTGCTGGGCGCCAAGGCCACGCCGTCGATGAAGGCGACCCGCAAGTACTTCTTCATTGTCATCGCCTTGATGCTCTTGCAGATCGCCATGGGCGCCATCACCGCGCACTATGCCGTCGAAGGCCAGTCGTTCTTCGGCATTCCCCTGGCGCAGGTCCTGCCCTACACCATCAGTCGCACCGTGCACACGCAGATCGGCGTGTTCTGGATCGCCACCGCCTGGCTGGCCACGGGCCTGTACGTGGCGCCGCTGCTGTCGGGGCGCGAGCCACGCCTGCAAAAGCTGGGCGTGGACGCCCTGTTCTGGGCGCTGATCGTCGTCGTGATGGGCTCGACCATCACGGGTTGGCTGGGCACGCTGCAGCACCGCGGCGTTGACTTCAGCTTCTGGCTGGGCAACCAGGGCCTGGAGTACACGAGCATGGGGCGTGTGTGGCAGGTGCTGCTCTTCGTGGGCCTGCTGTTCTGGGTGTTCCTGCTGGGCCGCGCGTTGTGGCCGGCGCTGAAGAAGCCGTCCGAGACCCGCGGCCTGATCGCCATGGTGTTCCTCTCGGCCACCTGCATCGGGGGCTTCTACGCCACCTCCCTGGCCTGGGGCCAGCACACTCACTACTCGATGATCGAGTACTGGCGCTGGTGGCTGGTGCACCTGTGGGTCGAAGGCTTCTTCGAAGTGTTTGCCACGGCCGTCGTCGCCCTCATTTTCACCAACCTGGGCCTGGTGCGCGCAGCCTCGGCCAACCGCGCCATCATCGCGGAGACCATCGTGTTTCTCTTCGGCGGCATCCTGGGCACGCTGCACCACCTGTACTGGACCGGCACGCCGACCTCGGTCATCGCCGTCGGCGCCGTGTTCTCGGCCCTGGAAGTGGTGCCCCTGACGCTCATCGGCCTGGAAGCGCTGCAGACCTATCGCCGCTCGAAGAACGTCGGCTGGCTGCAGGCCTACCAGTGGGTCATCCTGTGCTTCGTCGCCGTGGGGTTCTGGAACACCGTGGGCGCGGGCCTGCTCGGCTTTGCCATCAACCCGCCCGCTTCGCTTTACTACGTGCAAGGCCTGAACATGACGGCCGCGCACGGCCACGCCGCGCTCTTCGGTGTCTATGGGATGCTGGGCATAGGCCTGATGCTGTTCTGCCTACGCGGGCTGTTCGAGCGGTCGCTGCATGCTGACCGGCTCCTCAAGCCGGCCTTCTGGAGCTTGAACATCGGCCTGGCCATGATGGTGTTCATGTCGCTGCTGCCCGCTGGCATCTACCAGGCCTACGAAAGCATCACCAAGGGGCTGTGGTATGCCCGCTCGCCCGAGGTGGTCCACTCGCGCCTGATGGAGGCCCTGGTGTGGCTGCGCGTGCCCGGTGACATCGTGTTCGCCGCCGGCAGCATCCTGCTGGCGATCTATGCGCTGCGGCTGCTGCGTCGACCCTCGAGCCGGCCAGATCCCGTAGGCGTCATCCCCGCGGTGGCCAAGCACTGAACGACACGAGGAGGGCCCAGGCCCTCCTCACTTCTCCACCCCTCGTCATGAAACTCACCGTCTTTACCGACTACAGCTTGCGCGTGCTCATATACCTCGCCGCCCAACCGGGGCGCCGGGCGACGGTCGCGCAGATCTGCGCCGCGTTTGACGTGAAGGCCAACCACCTGACCAAGGTGGTCCATCACCTGGCCAAGCGCGGCTGGATCCAAACCGTTCGAGGCAAAGGCGGTGGCATCACGCTGGCCAAGCTGCCCGAGGACATCTCGCTCGGCGAGGTTGTGCGCGACACCGAAGGCGCCGCGCAGCCGGCCGAGTGCTTTGCGCAGGAACACAGCAGGTGCGCCATCGTGAGGCAATGCGAGCTCAAGGGGGCGCTGGCTGAAGCGGTCAACGCGTTTTTTGCGGTCCTGGACCGGCGTACCCTGGCCGAAATCACCCGCAACCGAAGCGCGCTGTCCGACGTGTTGCATTTTCAGCGGCATGCGGTTCTGCCATGAGCCCAAACGAGCTCGACACCCCCTTTCCCTACTCGGGCCCCGAGGCCCTGAAGGCGCCCCTCCTTGCGGCTTTGCGCCGCGTGGTGGATCCAGAAGTGGCCTTGAGCATCGTCGACGTCGGCCTGGTGTACGGCGTCACAGTCACGCAAGAGCGCCTACAGGTCCTGCTGACCATGACCTCGGCCGCGTGCCCTGTCACCCACATCATCGTCCAGGACGTCGAAGCCGAACTCGATCCGATCGTGCCTCCCGACCTGACGATCGATGTGACGCTGGTCTGGGAGCCGCCCTGGACGCCCGAACGCATGAGCGCGCGCGCCAAGGCGTTCATGGGCTGGTAGGTCCCGGACACCAAGGCCATGGCAACATCGCGGCGCCCGGTGGGCGTACGGTTCGCCTTCGTGACCGTGGTGGCCGCGTCCCTCGTGACCGGTATCGCCGGCGGGTTGGTTCGCGCGGGGGTCGGCGTGCCCGCCAGCAGCGCCTGGATGGGCCAGGCCGTGGCCGGCCACGCGTTCTTGATGATCTGCACGTTCCTTGGAACGGTGATCGGCCTGGAGCGCGCCGTGGCCCTGCGACATCGGGCGGCCTTCGCGGGCCCAATGGCCTCCGGCCTGGCCGGCATCGCGGCGCTCGCTGGCGCACCGACCGCTGCGGCCTGGCTCGTCGTCGCCGCCGCGCTGGCCTTCGTCGCCGTCAACGCCGCCATCGTGCGGCGACAGCGCGCAGCGCATACGGTCCTGCTCCTGGTCGGGGCGCTCGCCTGGCTGGCGGGAACCGCACTGCACGCCTTGGGCGGGCCCTCTGGCGCGGTGGTCCCTTGGTGGTTTGCTTTCCTCGTGCTGACCATCGCCGCGGAGCGGCTGGAGATGACACGCCTCACGCGTCGTCGCGCAGGCGCGTCGCACATGCTCTACTCCATCTTGTTTGCGATGCTGTCAGGTGCTGCAATTTCTGCGCTCTTCCCCCTCTGGGGCGGCGTGGTGTTCGGCGCGTCGCTCGTGGCGCTGGCGGCGTGGCTGCTGATGTTCGACATCGCCAGGCGAACGGTGCGTGCCAGTGGCCTGACTCGCTACATGGCCATCTGCCTGTTGCTGGGCTACGCATGGCTTGCGATTGCAGGGGGCGCGTGGATCGCTTCCACCTGCGGCCTTCCCTTGCGCGACGCGGCATTGCACGGGCTGGCGCTTGGCTTCGTGTTCAGCATGATGCTCGGCCATGCGCCGGTCATTCTTCCGGCCATTGCTCGCGTCAAAGTGCTCTTTGGTGCCACGTACTACGTGCCACTGGTCCTTCTGCACGCTTCCCTCGTCGTGCGCCTGGCGGGCGGACATCTGGGTTCAGTGGCATTGAACCTCGGCGCAGCAGGCAACGCGCTGGCCATCGTTGCATTCGCGATCACCGTCGGGGGCTCTGCCTTGGCATGGCGCAGCAAGACCAAAGCGCGGCAGGCGGAACATCCTCAGGGAGTCCGTCGCGGCGACCGCGTCAAAGGCGTTGGCGGTGTCCGCGGTGTCCGCGGTGTCCGCGATGCCCGCGGCACCCGTCGCGAACAGTGACAAGAACCGCCGAGGGCGTCAGGGTAGCGATTGGCTGCTGACCGTCAGGTGGCTGGACGGTTGACGCCGCGAATGGCTCTCCCGCAGACATCAAAGCCGGCGATTGCCGGCGCGGCGGGCAGTGCTCGATCCGATGTCAGGCGACGTGGTGCAACGCGCCTGAGTACAAGCCCTGGGTTCAGGCCCGGGGTGCAAGCGCTGCGACGCGGGCGCGCCAGGCGCCCAGCAGCGCGGCGCCACCGGCCGCCCCGTTGGCCACGATTTGCCACCAGGCGTTGTACGCGACGGCGTTGTACATCCACAGCGCCGCCACCAGCACCATGGCCAGTCGCAGAGCGATGCCGCGCAAATAGAACATGGCCCAGGACGCCACCAGCGAGCCAGCGCCGGTGAACAGCGACGTCGAGCCCTTCCAGGTCAGCGCGCTGGCCACCACGGTGATGGCCACGATGGCCAGGAAGGCCGCCAAACGCGTGCGTGCGCTGCGGCATTGGACGGCTTCGGCCGAGGCCTGGCGGCCGACCGAGACCGCACTCAGCGCCGCGGCCGTGTGCGCACCGAGCAGGAAATTGTTCAGTGCCCAGATGGCCGATGCGATGCCCGAAGCGGCCCGCAAGGACTTATCGCTCGAGCCAATGAGACCGCGCACGTTCAGAACAAGCGCGACGAGACCGGTGATGTGGATGAGGTAAGTGGCCGTCATGGAAGGACGGCGAGAACCGGCCCAAGAGCACGCGAGTATAGCGTCGGAATCTAGGGTTTACCCTCATCAATACGCAGCTGGACTCACTGTTTCGGGGCCAGTGGTTGCAGGATCTGGCGCCAAGGACATCGGCACCGGGATCCGATTCGGCTTCACGCCTCCCGGCCGAACAACCGCGAGATGCCGCCGCGCAGATGCAGCTCCATGGCGTGCCGTGCAGCGTCGGCATCCTGGCGCTCGATGGCCTGTTCCACAGCCGTGTGCTCGTGGCACACGCCTTCGCGGCGCTCGCCCTGCGGCCGCCCCGCCAGGCTGCGCGAGAGCCCGATGCTGAAGCGCGTCTGCGGCGCCAGCGCGGTCATCGTCATGCTGAAGAAGCGGTTGCCGCACGCTTGGGCCACGGCGTCGTGGAAGGCAACGTCTTCCTCAACCGCGTCGCTGCCATCCGCCAGCGCCTGGTCGAATCGCTCGCGGCATCGGCGGATGTGATGCATCTCGTCCTCGGTGCGCATCCGCGCTGCGCGCGCGGCCGCCTCGCCTTCCATGAACAGCCGAAATTCCAGGAACGCCCGGATGTCCCCGATGTTCTTGAGCGTGCTCAGCGAGATGGGCTTTTCCTGCGGCAGCGCATCGGTCACATAGGTGCCTGAGCCCTTGCGCGCATAGACCCGGCCCTCATCGCGAAGTCGCGCCAGGGCCTGGCGCAGCACCGGGCGCGAGACGCCCAGGCGCTGCGACAGCGCCGTCTCGCCAGGCAAACGCGCACGCGGTTCGAACCCCGGCGTGCCCAGCAACTGCAGCAGGTCCTCGTAGACCTTGTCGCCCAGCAGGCGCTCGATCACCGGATCAGCAGAGGCGGGATGGGTTGAAGCGCTCTTGTTCATATGACAGCAATTTACAGGGAAATCCGGTGAAGACGGCGGTTTCTCGCTTCCGGACAATCCAACCCAGACAGAGATTCCCTGATTTCCCGATAAAGCTATAAAAAGCTGTAAATCATGCCAGCCATCCGTTCCCTGCGTACTTACCGATTGCCTGAGCGCCCCAGCCTGATCTGGCTGGAGCTGGAAACCAGCGACGGCCTGGTCGGCCTGGGCGAGACCTTTCGTGGCGCGGCCTCGGTGGAGACCTGCCTGCACGAGGAACTCGCGCCCTGGCTGCTCGGGCGCGACGCGCGGCACATCGAAGGCATCTCGAGGCATCTGCTCACGCCCTATGTCGGCTACAACGGCTCGGGCGTGGAAGTGCGCTCGGCCAGCGCCGTGGACATCGCACTGTGGGACCTGGCCGGCCAGCGCCATGGCGTGCCCATCCACGAGGCGCTGGGCGGCGCGGCGCGGCCTACGGTGCCGGTCTACAACACCTGCGCCGGCTACAGCTACAACACGACAGGCAGGCGCCGCGACATCGGCGTGGAGGACGAGCCCCAGGGCCCGTACGACGACCAGGTGGCCTTCATGCGCGATGCCGGCGCGCTCGCGCGCAGCCTGCTGGACGAGGGCTACAAGGCCATGAAGATCTGGCCCTTCGACACCTACGCCCCCGCCAGCAGCGGCCAGCTCATCAGCCTGCCCGACCTGGAGAAGGGCCTGGAGCCCTTCCGCCGCATCCGCGAAGCCGTGGGCAGCCGCATCGAGGTGATGTGCGAGCTGCACAGCCTGTTCGGCAACCACTCGGCCCAGCGCATCTGCCAGGCGCTGGAGGACTACCAAGTGTTCTGGGTCGAAGACCCGCTGTGCAAGATGGACGACGTGGCCAGCCTCGCGGACCTGCGCCGCCGCAGCCGCGTGCAGATCTGCGGCAGCGAGACGCTGGGCGGCCTGCGCCCCTTCCGCGACCTGCTGGCTGCCGACGCCCTGGACGTCGTGATGCTGGACCTGGCCTGGTGCGGCGGCTTCACCGAGGGCCGCAAGATCGCCGCCCTGGCGCAGGCCTACAACCGTCCCCTCGCGCCGCACGACTGCACCGGGCCGGTCACGCTGATGGCGGGCCTGCAGATGGCCCTGCATGCGCCCACCGCCATCTACCAGGAGGTGGTGCGCGCCACGCTGGCCACCTGGTACCGCGACATCGTCACCGACTTGCCGGTGATCCGCGAGGGCATCGCCCAGCCGCCTACCGCTGTAGGCCTGGGCACGCGCCTGAAGGACAGCTTCAAGCAACAACCGGGGCTCATCGTGCGCGAGAGCCGCTAGCCGTCATCGCCACCTTCTCTTTCTCAAGACTTTCATGCTCATCAAGATCGTGGGGCTCCATGCGCCCAACGCTCCTCGCCTGCGCGCCCTCCTCGGCCCAGCGCACGACGTGCGGGCCCTCGAAGCCTTCCCCAAGGAGGGCCCGATCCGCGCGGATGTGGTCATCAGCAACAGCATCGGCGCGGACGAAGCCACTCGCCTGGATTGCCGCCTGGTGCACGTGCCGGGGGCCGGATCGGAACAGATCGCCTGCGAAGCGCTGCCGGCCGGCACCACCGTGTGCAACGTGCACGGCCACGAGGTGCCCATCGCCGAGTTCACCCTGCACGCCATCCTGGAGCACGTCGTGCAGCTGTGGCAGTACCCCGCGCACCTGGACGCGCAGGCCTGGGCCACGGCCTACGCCAACCGGCCCCAACACGAGGAGGCGCACGGCAAGACCCTCGCCATCGTCGGCTTCGGCCACATCGGCCAGGAGATCGCGCGGCGCGCAAAGGCCCTGGGCATGCACGTGCTGGCCATCACGCGCAGCGGCAAGCCGGGAACCGCCGCCGAACTGGCCGATGAGTTCGTGGCCGTATCTGCGCTGGACGACGTGCTTTCCCGTGCGCAGGCGCTGGTGCTGTGCTGCCCGCTGGACGACAACACCCGCGGCCTCATCGGAGCCCGCCAACTGGCCCTGCTGCCCGCCAACGCCCTGCTGGTCAACGTGGCCCGCGCCGAAGTCGTGAACGAGCAGGCCCTGTACGAAGCCCTGCGCGACAGGCGCCTGGGGCGGGCGGTGCTCGACGTCTGGTACCAGTACCCGAAGAAGGGCGAGCCGCCGGTGAGCCCCTCGCGCTGGCCGCTGCACGAGCTGCCCAACGTGCGTGCCACGCCCCACATCTCGGCCATGACACCCGCCCTGCTGGAGCGGCGTTACAGCTTCATGGCCCAGAACATCCTGCGACTGCAGCAGGGGCAGGCGCTGCTCAACGTGATCCACCCCACCCGCTGAAGCGGCTTTTGCGCACGCGACACCACACACCTATCGCTCTCACGCCTCACGCCTCGGAGACCTCCATGAAAGCCCCCACTGCCCTCCGCATGTCCCTCGCCCGTTTCCTCCCCTTGCCCACCCCTTCCCCGGCCCGGCGCGCGCTGCTTGGCCTGGCCACCGGGGCGTTGCTGGCCGGCGCCGCCGTGCCCGTGCTCGCACAGGACGGGGCCGCCAGCTACCCGAACAAGTCGATTCGCATCGTCGTGCCCAACCCGCCGGGCGGCACCTCGGATGTGCTCGCTCGCCTGTTGGGCAAGGAGCTCAGCGAGATGTTCAAGCAGCCGGTCATCGTGGACAACAAGGCAGGCGGCAATGGGCACATCGGCGCGGCCTTCGTCGCCAAGTCCGCGCCTGACGGCTACAACCTGCTGCTGCTGGACATGAGCGTGCTGACCATCGGCCCGAGCGTCCAGCAGCTGAGCTACAACCCGCAAAAGGAACTGGCGCCCATTGCAATCCCTGCCTTCTCGCCGCATCTGCTCGTGGTCCGCAACGACCTGCCCGCGAAGAACCTCGACGAACTGGCGGCGTACGCGAAGAAGAGCGGCAAGCCGGTGAGCTTCGGCACGCCGCTGGCCTCCATCAGCCAGCTGGCGGGCATCCTGCTCGCGCAGGACCGCGGCTTCGAGTTCAACGTGATCGGCTACAAGGGCGGCTCGCAGGCCCTCACCGACCTGGCAGGCGGCCAGATCGACTCGGCCATGGCCAGCGTCGTGGCCACCAACCCGCTGGTGCAAGGCGGCAAGGTCAAAGCCATTGCCGTGACCAGCGCCAAGCCCTTCGCGGCCACGCCGGGCGTGCCCACCGTGGCATCGCAGATTCCGAACTTCGTGACCGGCTCCTGGCAAGGGCTGCTGGCGCCGGCCAATACCCCGCCGGCGGTCCTCGACAAGCTGCAGGATGCCGTCCAGCGCATCGTCTTGCGCCCCGAATTTGCCAAGCACCTGCAGGAGCTGGGCTCCGAGCCCTCACCCATGAACCGACAGCAGATCGCCGAATGGATTCGCACCGAGACCCAGCGCTGGGGCAAGGTGGTGAAAGACAACAACATCAAGGCCGAATAAGGCAACGCATCGGGCGCGCGCGAGACGCTGCGCCCCGCCTCCGAACGAGCGCAAAGGAAAAGATCCATGAGAAAAAAGATTGCTGCGTTGCTGACAGCCGCCACCTTGGCATTCGCCGCAAGCGCCGGGGCGCAGGATTGGCCGCGGAAGGCCGTCACCATCGTCGTGCCCTTCCCGGCTGGCGGCGCCACAGACATGCTCGGGCGCGCACTGGCCACCACCATGCAGCTGCAGTTGGGCAAGCCGTTCGTGGTCGAAAACCGCGCCGGCGCCGGCGGCACCGTCGGCGCGGCGCAGGTCGCGCGCGCCCCGGCCGACGGCTACACCTTGCTGGTGACTTCGCTGGCGCCCCTGGCCATCACGCCCCACCTGATCAAGAACCTGTCCTTTGATCCGCGCAGGGACTTTGATCTGCTGACCGTGGCCGTGGAGGCGCCCAACGTGCTGGTGGTTCCTGCGTCCTCACCGCACAAGTCCCTGGCCGATGTGATCGCCTACGAGAAAGCGCATCCGGGCCGCATGACCTTCGCCTCGTCGGGCAGCGGCGCCTCCGATCACCTCACTGCGGAGCTGATGTGGCAGCAGAGCGGCACGACTGGCCTCCATGTCCCGTACAAGGGCGGTGCACCGGCCATTGCAGACCTGCTGGGCGGCCAGGTCGACGCCTCCTTCCAGAACGTTAACGCCGTGTTGCCGCACATCAAAGCCGGCAAGCTGCGCGCGCTGGTCGTGACCGGCACCAAGCGCTCGTCGGTGCTGCCCGATGTGCCCACCCTGGCCGAAAGTGGCGTGACGAACCTCAGCGTGACTTCCTGGCAGGCCGTGGCCGCCCCGAAAGGACTGCCGCCCGAGCTCAGGCGCAAGATTCACGCGGCCCTGATCGCAGCCCTGGGTGATCGCGAGCTGAGGCAAAGATTCGCGGCGCTTGGCCTTGAAGTGGTCGGCAACACGCCCGAGCAGTTCGTCGCCTACCAGCAGGCCGAGTACACCCGCTGGAAGAAGGTGATCGACACCGGAAACATCACGGCCGACTGAGCCCCGGAACCTCCTGCGCCGTCTTGCCGAACCGTCCGTCTGACCGAACGGGCGCCGCCAGGGCGCTGAATCTGCACGTCAATTCCTTCGGCTTGTTCGCTGGCACCGGCGACAGGCACCCTTTTGCTTGACTCATCCACTGATCATGAATCCGCAAGAACTCAAATCCATCATGGGCTCCGGCCTGCTTTCGTTTCCGT
>JAFECZ010000539.1 GCA_018241905.1 Pseudomonadota bacterium | reverse complement strand
GGACGCGGTGACGAACATCTTGCCGTTCATGATCAACGGCTGGGACTCCTGGCCGCGCTGCTTTTCACCGCCGAAGGAGAAGGCCCACACGGGAAGCAGCTTCGAGGCGTTGGCGGCGTTGATCTGCTTGAGCGGTGAGTAGCGCTGGCCCTGGGTGTTGATCCCCCAGGTGAGGACGTTGCCTTTGGATGTGGCTTCGGACTGAATCATCCGGTCCGTGACCTGCGCGTGGGCCGTCGCGGCGGCCAAACCGGTGGCGATGAGGGCGGTCAAGAGCTTCAGTTGCATGGGGTCTCCTTGGGGTGGGTCGTGGTTGCAGGAGCGCTGAACGTGGGCGCCCTCCGCCGCTCTTGGGGGCAAGTGCCATGCCATGCGCCAAAAGCGTGTAGCAACCTCGAAATCAGCCCCTCGGCGCGGGCCGGCGTGCGGGTTTTCCCGTTGGAGTGCTCCAAGGCAGAACACTCGGGCCGCTATCGAACGTGACATCGCGCCACAGTCGCGGGGCGCTCCGGTGCACTCCGCTGGTGGAACAATCCGCGCATGGCCAATCCGAGCACCGCCCCCGACACTGCGCCCGACACCGCGCCCGTTACTGCCTCCATCACCGCCCCCTACGGCGACTGGGTATCGCCGATCACCGCGCGGCACGTGGCGTCCGCCCAGATCACGCTTGCCGACGTGCTGCTGGACGGCGGTGATGTCTGGTGGATCGAGGGCAGGCCTCTCGAAGCCGGGCGACAGGTGCTGGTGCGGCAGGTGCACGAGGCCCCGCCCATGGACGTAACGCCGGCGCCCCTGTCGACGCGCACGCGGGTGTACGAGTACGGCGGTGGCGCCGCCCTGGTGTCGCGGGGCACCGTGTACTTCTCGAATTTTGCCGACCAGCGCCTGTACCGATTGGGCAGCGATGGCGTCCCGGTGGCGCTCACGCCGCCCAGCGAAGACGCTGCGCTGCGCTATGCCGACGGTCTGATCGACAGCGGGCGCCACCGGTGGATCGGCGTTCGCGAGGATCATCGCGTGAGCGGCGCCGAGGCGATCAACGAGATCGTGGCCGTGAGCCTGGACGGCCGTGATGCGGGCCGAGTGATCGTGCACGGGCGCGACTTCTACGCGGCGCCGCGCCTGAGCCCTGACGGAACGCGGCTCGCGTGGCTGGCGTGGGACCACCCCGACATGCCCTGGACCGCGGCGGAACTCTGGCTTGGGGAGTTCGACGGCGCGTCGGTGTCCAACGCCCAACGCATTGCCGGGGGGACAGGTGAATCGGTGTTCCAGCCTGAATGGTCACCCGACGGCCTGCTGCACTTTGTCTCGGATCGGTCGGGCTGGTGGAACATCTATCGGTGCAACGCCGATGGCAGCCACACCAATGTGTGCCCGATGGCGGCGGAGTTCGGTCGTGCGCAATGGAGCCTGGGCATGTCGACCTATGCGTTCCTGTCGGCACGCGCCCTCGTGTGCACGTACATCGAAGGCGGCGTCGCCAGGCTCGCGCGGCTAGACCTGCGCGGCGGCGCGCTCCACCCCTTCGAGCTGCCCTACACGGAGTACTCGGCGGTGCGTGCCAGCGGTGGCAAGGTGGCGCTCAAGGCCGGTGGCGCGAGCACGGCGGCGGCGGTGGTCGTGATCGATGCGGCCACCGGGACCGCTAGCGTGGCGTGGCGTGGCGCGAGCCAGGCCCATGACCCGGGGCTGTGCGGGTGTCTCTCGGCGCCGCAGCTCATCGAGTTCCCGACCTCGCAAGGCGGTAGTGCCTTCGCCCTGTTCTATCCCCCAGCGAACGCGGGCTTTCGGGGGCCGCAGGGCACGTTGCCGCCGCTGGTGGTCAAGTGCCACGGGGGGCCCACCTCGGCGGCATCGAGAAGCCTCGACTTGCGAACGCAGTTCTGGACCAGCCGCGGTGTGGCCGTCGTCGATGTCGACTACGGCGGAAGCACGGGCTATGGCCGTGCCTACCGTGAGCGCCTGAAGGGGACGTGGGGCATCGTCGACGCCCAGGACTGCGCCGCCGCGGCCTCGTACCTGGCTTCCAACGGGCAGGTCGATCCGACCCGCATCGTGATCACCGGCGGCAGCGCGGGCGGATTCACTGCCTTGCGCTGCCTCACCCACGAGGACCCGGCCATCCGAGGGCGGTTTCGGGCCGGCGCGAGCCATTACGGAGTGAGTGATCTGAGCGCTCTTGCGCATGACACGCACAAGTTCGAGTCACGCTACCTGGACTGGCTGGTCGGCCCGCTCTCCGATGCTCAGGCCTACCTTGAGCGCGCCCCGGTGCATCATGCCGAGCGCCTGAGCGTGCCGGTCGCGTTCTTCCAGGGCGCCGAGGACCGGATCGTGCCGCCGAGCCAAACCGAGGAGATGTTGTCGGCCTTGCGGGCGCGCGGTGTCCCGACGCTGTACCTGCTCTTTGCTGGTGAGCAGCATGGCTTTCGGCAAGCCCAGAACATCGAGCGGGCCCTGGAAGCCGAAGCCACCTTCTTCAAGACCGAGGCGTTCGACATCGGCGTCGGGTGATGCGCCCTGCCTCCCCGGTGGCGCTACTGATCGACCACAAAGCCATCGAAGTGGGGTCGCATGGAAATGGGCTTGGTCAGCGGGGGGCGGATCTTCTGGGCGTCGGGCAGCAGATTCATGCCCAGCCCGGGGCCCGAGGGGATGTCGACGAAGCCGCGGTCGGGCCGTGGCACCTGGTCGACGATGTCACTGCCCAGGTGCTCGGGGCGCGACTCGAAGATGCCCGCCTCGAATCCCGTGGCGTATTCCTGGATCGCGAAGTTTGGAATGGCCGCGTCCAGTTGCAGGCAGGCAGCCAGCCCGATGGGTGACAGGGGGTTGTGGGGTACCACCTGCACGTGATGTGCTTCGGCGATCGCCGCCACCTTCTTGGCGCCGGTGATGCCCCCGCACAGGCACAGGTCTACGCGGGCGTACTCGAGCCCCCCGCGCGCCAGCAAGGTCTGGAAGTCGTAGATGTTGGCAAAGCGCTCGCCGGTGGCGATGGGCACCGCGATCTTCTGGGCCAATCGCGCCATCCCATCGGGCCCCTCTGGACGGATGGGGTCTTCGATGAACATGGGGTGCGTGTCCTCGATGCCCCGGGCGAACACCACGGCTTCGGCAGGCGTGAGCCGGCGGTGGATCTCGATGAGCAGGTCCACCCGGTCACCCACTACCTCGCGCATGCGCCGGGTGTTGTCGATGGCTTCGCGCATCTTCTTGATATGGGTCTTGAAGTAGACCTTGTCGTGCCCCTCGTCCAGGAAGGGGTTGAGGTGGCCGAAGGCATTGAACCCCGCCTCCATCTTGGCCTGGCACTCTTCGAGCATCTTCTCGATGCTGTGCTCGTAGATGTGGCCGTAGATGCGGGCCTTGGTGCGCGCGGCACCGCCCAG
>JAFECZ010000538.1 GCA_018241905.1 Pseudomonadota bacterium | reverse complement strand
ACTCGCGACCTCAACCTTGGCAAGGTTGCGCTCTACCAACTGAGCTATTCCCGCGTAAGCCTTAGAGTATAGCGCAGTTTTTCGCACCTTTTCAAGCCGGCGCGAAAAACTTCGCCTTTCAAGGTTCAGTGCTTGATGGACCCTTCGCTCGCCTGGGCGCGCTGCTTGGCGATCTCGGCCAATGCGGCCTGCGACGCTGCAACCTCTTCGTCCGACAGCGGCGTGGGCTGGCGCTCCAGCGCCACTTCCAGCACCTTGTCGATCCACTTCACCGGAATGATCTCGAGGCCGTTCTTCACGTTCTCGGGAATCTCCTGCAGGTCCTTGGCGTTTTCTTCGGGAATCAGCACCGTCTTGATGCCGCCGCGCAGGGCGGCCAGCAGCTTTTCCTTCAGGCCGCCGATGGCCGTCACCTCACCGCGCAGCGTGATCTCGCCGGTCATGGCGACGTCGCTGCGCACCGGGATGCCGGTCAGCGCCGACACAAAAGCCGTGGTCATGGCAGCACCCGCGCTCGGGCCGTCCTTGGGCGTGGCGCCGTCGGGCACGTGGATGTGGATGTCGCGCTTCTCGAACATCTCGTCCTTGATGCCCAGCACATGCGCGCGGCTGCGCACCACGGTGCGAGCGGCCTCCACCGATTCCTTCATCACGTCGCCGAGCGAGCCGGTGCGCGAAATGATGCCCTTGCCAGGCATGGTCACGGCCTCGATGGTGAGCAGGTCGCCGCCCACCTCGGTCCAGGCCAGGCCCACGACCTGGCCCACCTGGTTCTGCTGCTCGGCACGGCCGAAGGTGAACTTGCGCACACCCAGGAAGTCGTTGAGGTTCTCGCCCGTCACGGTGACCAGCGGCGTCATCTTCTTGAGCTGGATGCCCTTGACCACCTTGCGGCAGATCTTGGACAGCTCGCGCTCGAGCGAACGCACGCCGGCTTCGCGGGTGTAGTAGCGCACGATGTCGCGCACCGCTTCTTCCGTCACGAGCAGTTCGCCGTCCTTCACGCCGTTGTTCTTCAGCTGCTTGGGCAGCAGGTACTTCAGCGCGATGTGCGTCTTCTCGTCTTCGGTGTAGCCCGACAGGCGGATGACTTCCATGCGGTCCAGCAGGGCCGGCGGAATGTTCATCGAGTTGGACGTGGCCACGAACATCACGTCGCTCAGGTCGAAGTCGACCTCGACGTAGTGGTCGCCGAAGGTGTGGTTCTGCTCGGGGTCGAGCACTTCGAGCAGTGCGCTCGACGGGTCGCCGCGGAAGTCGGTGCCCAGCTTGTCGATTTCGTCCAGCAGGAACAGCGGGTTGCGCGTGCCGACCTTGTTCAGGCTCTGCAGCACCTTGCCCGGCAGCGCGCCGATGTAGGTGCGGCGGTGCCCGCGGATCTCGGCCTCGTCGCGCATGCCGCCCAGCGCCATGCGCACGTACTTGCGGCCCGTGGCCTTGGCCACCGACTGGCCCAGCGAGGTCTTGCCCACACCCGGAGGGCCGACCAGGCACAGGATGGGCGCCTTGACCTTGTCCACGCGCTGCTGCACGGCAAGGTATTCGAGGATGCGGTCCTTGACCTTGTCCAGGCCGTAGTGGTCTTCGTTGAGCACGTCCTCGGCATGTGCCAGGTCGTGCTTGATCTTGGTCTTCTTGCTCCAGGGCAGGCCGATCAGCACGTCGATGTAGTTGCGCACCACGGTGGCCTCGGCCGACATGGGCGACATCAGCTTGAGCTTCTTGAGTTCGGCCTCGGCCTTCTTCAAGGCCTCCTTGGGCATCTTGGCGAGCTTGATCTTCTTCTCGATCTCCTCGATGTCCGCACCGTCCTCGCCCTCGCCCAGTTCCTTCTGGATGGCCTTGACCTGCTCGTTCAGGTAGAAGTCGCGCTGGTTCTTTTCCATCTGCCGCTTCACGCGGCCACGGATCTTCTTGTCGACGTTGAGGATGTCGACTTCGCGCTCGAGCTGCGCAAACAGGTTTTCCAGGCGCGCCTTGACCTCGTCCAGGTCGAGCACCGACTGCTTGTTCTCGAGCTTGAGCGGCAGGTGCGCCGCGATGGTGTCGGCCAGGCGGCCGGCATCGTCGATGCTGGAAATCGAGGTAAGGATCTCCGGCGGAATCTTCTTGTTGAGCTTGACGTACTGGTCGAACTGCTGCATCACCGCGCGGCGCAGCGCCTCGACCTCGGTGCCCTTCTGCGCGGCGCCATCGGCAGCCTCGGAAGGGGTCACGGTGGCGGTGAAATGGCTCTCGTGATCGTGGATCTTGTCGACCTTGGCGCGCTGCTGACCTTCGACCAGCACCTTCACGGTGCCGTCGGGCAGCTTCAGCATCTGCAGGATGGTCGAGACGCAGCCCACGTCGAACATGTCGTCGACCGAGGGCTCGTCCTTGGCGGCGGCTTTTTGCGCCACCAGCATGATGCGGCGCTCCGCTTCCATGGCGAGTTCGAGCGCCTTGATGCTCTTGGGCCGCCCCACGAACAGCGGAATGACCATGTGGGGGAAAACGACGACGTCGCGCAGCGGCAAGAGCGGCAGATCGACCGGATCGGAGGGCAAGGGGGTATGGCCGGACATGGCGATCCTTTTCAAAAGGGTTGTCTGACAAAGATGGTCGGATACCCGCGCTTTTCAAGTGCGCGCGGCAAGCCCATCGGAAAACGCGCCCGGTGGGGCGCGTGGCCAGAAGCGTGAATCAGGTCGGGCACTAGGCCTTCTTGGCCGCCTCGCGGTACACGAGCAGCGGCGCCTTGTTCTCGTCGATCGTCGATTCGTCGACGACCACCTTCTCGACATTGTTCATGTTCGGCAGTTCGAACATGGTGTCGATGAGCGACTGTTCCAGGATCGATCGCAGGCCGCGGGCCCCGGTCTTGCGCGCCAGCGCCTTGCGGGCGATGGCCTTGAGCGCGGCGGGGCGGATTTCCAGGTCCACGCCTTCCATCTGCAGCAGCTTGACGAACTGCTTGACCACCGCGTTCTTGGGCTCGGTCAGGATCTGCACCAGCGCGTCTTCGCTCAGTTCGGCCAGCGAGGCCACCACCGGCATGCGGCCCACCAGTTCGGGGATGAGGCCGAACTTGATCAGGTCTTCCGGCTCGACCTCGCGGAACACCTCGGTCAGGCTGCGCTGCTTCTTGCTGCGCACGGAGGCGCCGAAGCCGATGCCCGATGCCTCGGTGCGGTTCTCGATGACCTTTTCCAGCCCGGCGAAGGCGCCGCCGCAGATGAACAGGATGTTGGTCGTGTCGATCTGCAGGAAGTCCTGGTTCGGGTGCTTGCGCCCGCCCTGCGGCGGCACGCTGGCCATGGTGCCTTCGATGAGCTTGAGCAGCGCCTGCTGCACGCCCTCGCCCGACACGTCGCGGGTGATGCTGGGGTTGTCGGACTTGCGGCTGATCTTGTCGATTTCGTCGATGTAGACGATGCCGCGCTGGGCGCGCT
>JAFECZ010000537.1 GCA_018241905.1 Pseudomonadota bacterium | reverse complement strand
ATGCTCGGATTTGCGAGCGCGGTCACGCAGGACGTGCCGCCCTTCATGCTGGTGGATGGTAATCCGCTGGCCGTGCGGGGCTTCAACGCGATTGGCCTCAAGCGCCACGGCTTCTCTGCGCAGCGCCTGGCGGCTGTCAAGCAGATGCACAAGCTGCTGTACCGCGAGGGCAAGACCCTGCAGGAGGCGCGCGCAGCCATCGACGCGCTCGCCGCACAAGACCCCGAGGCCGCGCCCGACGTGGCCCTGATGAGCGCCTTCCTGGCCGACGCCACGCGCGGCATCGCGCGCTGAGGCCGCCGTGGGCACGGGGCAGCAGCGGCAGTTCGCGCTTGTCGCGGGTGAGGCGTCCGGCGACTTGCTGGCCGGACTCATGCTCGACGGATTGAAGGCGCGCTGGCCTGGCATGCAGGCGGCGGGCATCGGCGGGCCCCGAATGCTGGAGCGTGGCTTCCAGAGCTGGTGGCCGCAGGAAAAACTGGCGGTTCGCGGCTACATCGAGGTGCTGCGCCACTATCCCGAGATTGCGGGCATCCGCCGGCAGCTCAAGGCGCGACTGCTGCGCGAGCGGCCGGACATCTTCATCGGTGTCGACGCCCCGGATTTCAACCTCGATCTCGAGGCAGGCCTGCGTGCGCAGGGCGTGAAGACGGTGCACTTCGTGTGTCCGTCGATCTGGGCCTGGCGCCCCGAGCGCATCGAGAAGATCCGCGCAGCGGCCGACCGCGTGCTGTGCATCTTTCCTTTCGAGCCGGCGCTGTTGGCAGACAAGGGGGTGGCCGGCAGCTACGTGGGGCATCCCCTGGCCCAGGTGATTCCCATGGAGCCCGACCGCGCCGCCGCGCGTGCGGCTTTGGGCTTGCCGGCCGATGCGCCGGTGGTGGCGCTGCTGCCCGGCAGCCGGCAGTCCGAACTGCGCTACATCGCCTCGCGCTTCCTGGATGCCGCCGCGCTGATGCGCCGCGAAGACCCGAGCATCCGCTTCGTGCTGCCCACGCTGCCGGCGCTTCGCGCCGAGGCGCAGCAGATGCTGCAGGCCAGCGGCATGGCAGAGCACGTGATGCTGCTCAACGGCCAGTCGCACGCCGTGCTGGCGGCCTGCGACGCCACGCTCATTGCTTCCGGTACCGCCACGCTCGAAGCGGCGCTTTTCAAGCGGCCGATGGTCATCGCCTACAACATGAATTCGCTGACCTGGCGGCTCATGATCCGCAAGCAGTTGCAGCCCTGGGTGGGCCTGCCCAACATCCTGTGCCGCGATTTCGTGGTGCCCGAATTGATCCAGCACGAAGCCACCCCGCAGGCATTGGCCCAAGCCACGTTGACCTGGCTGCGCTCGCCTGACAAGGTGCGGGCATTGCAACAAAGATTCACCGCGCTGCATGCCGAATTGCTGCGTGATACGCCCACACTGTGTGCCGATGCGATCGAGCAAGTTCTTGAAGGCTAAGCAGGCGCCGCTGGTCTGGGACGTCCCGGGCCTGGTGGCCGGCGTGGACGAGGCGGGCCGCGGTCCGCTGGCGGGTCCGGTGGTGGCCGCTGCCGTGATCCTGGACGACATGCGCCCGATCCGCGGCCTGGCCGATTCGAAGACGCTCACGGCCAAGCAGCGCGAGCGCCTGTACGACCAGATCATGGCCAAGTCGCTGTGCTGCTCGGTCGCCCTGGCCAGCGTCGAGGAAATCGACACGCACAACATCCTGCAAGCCACCATGCTGGCCATGCGGCGTGCGGTGGAGGGCCTGCGCCTCAAACCCGCCAAGGTGCTGGTCGACGGCAATCGCCTGCCGACGCTCGATGTGCTGGCCGAGGCGGTGGTGGGGGGCGATGCCCGCGTCAAGGCGATCTCCGCCGCTTCCATCCTGGCCAAGGTCCACCGCGACCGGCTCTGCGAGGAGTTGCATGCGCAGTTTCCGCTGTACGGCTTTGCGTCCCACAAGGGCTACGGCACGCCGGAGCACCTGGACGCGCTGCGAACGCACGGTGCCTGCATCCATCACCGGCGCTCCTTCAGCCCGGTGGCGGCGGTCATGACCGACACGGGTATTTCCGTCGACGTACGGATCAGCGAGGCAAGCTTGCCGGCGGCGCCATGACCAGTTCCGACATCACTTCGATCACCTCTCGCGACAACCCGCTGCTCAAGGACTTGCGCAAGCTGGCGCAGGACCCTGGCGCGTATCGCAAGCTGGGCCGGATCTGGCTGGAGGGCGATCATCTTTGCCGGGCCGCGCGCGAGCGCGGCGTGCGGCCGGCCATTGCCGTCTTCACGGAATCGTTCTGGCAGGCCCGGCGCTTCGAGTGGGAGGGCTGCGCCCCCAAGACCGTGGTGATCCCCGATGCGCTGCTGCACGGCATCAGCGGTCTCGAATCGCCGGCGCCCATGGGCTTCGTGATCGACACGCCCGCGCCCGCCGAATTGCGGGCGGACGCGGCAACCGTGGTGCTCGACCGGTTGCAGGACGCGGGCAACGTCGGCTCCATCCTGCGCAGCGCGGCGGCCTTCGGGTTCCTGCAGGTCGTTGCGCTCAAGGGCACCGCAGCCCTCTGGGCGCCGAAGGTGTTGCGCGCCGGAATGGGGGCGCATTTCGGCCTGCGCCTGATCGAGGGCGTGACCGCGGATGCGCTCGATGCGCTGCAGGTGCCGATGCTGGCCACCAGCTCGCACGGCGGCCAGTGGCTGCACGAGGCCCAGGCCGGCGGCAGCATTCCCAACCCGTGCGCCTGGCTGATGGGGCACGAAGGGCAGGGCGTGTCGCCCGAACTGCAGCAGCGCGCCACCCATCTGATCCGCATCGCCCAGCCGGGCGGGGAAGAATCGCTCAATGTGGCTGCGGCGGCAGCCATTTGCCTGCATGCCAGTGCGGCCATCGGACTCGTTTCTCAGTAGAAACACCGAATCGCCCAGCTATAATGAGAGGCTTTCCCGCTCATACCCTGCCCGCCGCGCACGCAAGCTCTACCTTCGACGAAAGTTGCAACCCCTCCGCCGTCATACGACATGAAGGCATCTTGGGTTCGCTGTGGGCGTCATCCATCCGGAGAACCCAGTGCTTTTGTCTCTTCAGGGAGCTTTCCCGCCCGCCATCCTGGCGCTTGCAGACGGCACGGTCTTTCTCGGTCAGTCGATCGGTGCCGCCGGCACCACGGTTGGTGAAGTGGTGTTCAACACCGCCATCACCGGCTACCAGGAAATCCTCACCGACCCCAGCTACTGCCAGCAGATCGTCACCCTGACGTATCCGCACATCGGCAACTACGGCGTCAACGAGGAAGACATCGAGGCCGACAAGATCCATGCCGCTGGACTCATCATCCGCGACCTGCCCCTGGTGGCGTCCAACTTCCGCAAGACCGCCACGCTGACCGAGTACCTGCGCAAGGGCAACACGGTGGCCATTGCGAACATCGATACCCGAAAGCTCACTCGCC
>JAFECZ010000536.1 GCA_018241905.1 Pseudomonadota bacterium | reverse complement strand
CGTGCAGGCCATGCGCAACGTCGCCATCCGGCTGCTCGCGGAATACATGCGCACGAAGAAGCCGCTTGAGCATGTCCACTTCATCAGCCTGGAGATGCCGGCGGAGGACATCGCCGCCGTCAACTTCGCGCAGGTTGGCGGCCTGCCGGTGGATCGGCTCCGGTCGGGCCAGATTGGCGGCCCCGACGAGTGGCTGAAACTGGAAGGCGTGCAACTCGAACTGGGCGAGCTTCCCATTATCATCGACAGCCCCGGCTCGATGACGTTGAGCCAGGTCGCCGCCCGGTGCCGCATCGTGAAGCGCACGAAGCGCACGCGGCTCATCGTCATCGACTACCGGGAACTCATCCGGCCGGACAAGGCACAGGAGAGGCTGCCGAAGAGCGAGTGGATACCGTTCATCGGCCCACGTTTGAAGGCGCTGGCGAAGTCGCTGAAGGTGCCGATCCTGGCGCTTTGCCAGATCAACAAGGCGAAGGACAACGAACCGCTGGTGCGGCCGCAGTTGAAGGATCTGCCCTACGACAGCGGCGCCGACGCGGACGCGGTGTTCGCCGCCTGGAGGCCGGAGGTGGACATGGCAAACGAGCCGCCAGAGTTCGAGGGCGCGCCCGAGAAGATCGCGAACGCGAGGTCGGCCTGGTACGCGGCGCGCAACGCGGCGCGGGGCGTTCTTCACTTCGGGGCTGTGAAGCGGCGGTTCGGTCCCCAGGTCTGGGTCAAGACGCGCTTCGACGGGCCGCGGATGCTGGTCGTCGATGCGCCGCCGGCCGAGAGCGATCCCCTGCTGGAAGGAAGATGGGAATGACGACAAGTGCCGCAGGCAACCCCTCCCGGAGCCGCCCCATGAGTGAATGCGCAGTTTGTGGAGGTTTCTACAACGAACGTTGCGTGCATTGGCCGCAATGCACTCCCGTTCGCGAAGCGCCGTCCGGAGGGGGCTATGCCGAACTCCGCGCAGCAGCGGCAGAAGCCCAAGTCAATGAAATGGCCGCAGCTCTACGCGAAGCGTACATCGCGCTTGCCTTCGCTTTCAACCGCATCCATGTCCTTCCGCGCACCCGAGACACCGAGCTGGCGAACAGCATTGAGAAAGTCCGGGCGAAGATCGCTCAGGTCATGAAGGCTGGAGGGCACAAACTATGAAACCGTTGCCGCCGCCCGAAACGAAGCCTGGATCGTTGCACGTTTTGCATCGCCAGACAGGCGCTCACTACTGGATGCTTGCGGAGTGGACCGGCAGCAAGTGGAAAACGCAGGAAGGTGAGCGCACTCCGGAGTATCTGGTGTGGTGGCACTACGCTGGTCCGTTTGTCACACCCGCCGATGTGGCTGCGCTGCGGGCGACGCTGAGGGAGGCGCGGGTGCAGATCAAATATCTACATGAGAAGTTCCAGGAAACCGGCAGCGGCAACGGCGTGCTGGCACGCATCGACGCCGCGCTCGCGCAGGGAGGGGAGTGATGGCGGCAAAGTGGGAAATTGAAAGCGCGCCTGATGGAGCGTCCGGTCGCGGCGATTGGGCGTGGGATCGCATTCGTCAGTTGCTCGACCACGGATGGGAGCCGTTCGCAGTCAGTGGCGGCAAAATTTGGTTTCGGAGGTTGCGCAATGCCTGACCCCTGCCCACAAGCGCCGAGGCCGGATGATAAGGAGTCTGAAACAATGGACTACACAGTGATGCCGCCAGCAGAAATGTTAACTGCCCTTGGCGACAAGGCTGACAAATGGGCAGCCGCCTTTTGTCAGCACGCCCGGAAGGTCGGGCACGACATCGACGAAGGCTGGATGATCGGCTGGTTCGCGAACGCTATTGAGCATTCGCACCACGTCCGCGTGGTGTGGGCCCCCGCCCAGGAGACGCCGCATGGCTAAGGAACCGCTCGACATTGAGGCCCTGCGCCCCGCCGGCACGCCGAATACATGACCCCGGCGTGGCTCGGCTGCATCCACTACGCGCTCGGCAATAACGAAATGCTGGCCGCGTTTCGCGCTGAGACGGGCAACAACTGGACGCCGGGGCGCACGGGGTTCGACCGGATGATTGACGAAGCAACCGGGGCCGAGCGCGCGTTCCTCGAACAGTTCATCCGTTGGGCGAACGTCGCCGTGTGGGGGCCGCTGGATGGGGAGGAGGAAACGCATGGCCTTTGACCGAACGATCCTTGTTCTGCTGCTCGGCGCTTCGCTTGTCGCTGCGCATCGTGCGGATGGACAACCGATCTGCGCTTCGATTGACCCGACCGGAGAGCTCGCCGGCATCCAGGGCGACTTTGAACTGACCGGCGATCCCGACGACCCGGCCGGCAATATGCTGCTCACGTCGAACACCGCCGACAGCTCGGCAGGCGTCCCGACCAAGCAGAACGTCGTCGTGGCGCGCCTCAACGGGCTTACCGGTCAGGTGATCCCTGGCTCGCTAAAGGTGATCGCCACCAACTTCTTCGGTATCTCGGCGGCAAATGGCCCCGAATGGTTCCGTTCGCCGCAAGGCAACCTGGGCATCCTGTTCGCATCGCCAGACGGCGTGACGGGACTGTTCCGCAACAGCGGGCCTGGAACGCCCTGGAATGCGTTCAACTACGATTACACCGGGGCGCCCGCCAATGGCGCGCCGCCGCCCCTGCCGAACACCTCGCCTGGAACCTATCCTTCGCCGCCCATTGAGCCGCCCGCCACGCAGACGATCTACCCGGCCTATTACGGCGGGTGCGGAAGCGTCTGCTTTGCCAACTGGCAATCGGGGCTGCAAACGGACATGCAGGCCGCCCTCACACCCCTTGGCCTTACGCTGACGGCGGCGGTGCCGACGACCTGGAACGGCTATGCCTACTTCACGGCCTGCGGCGCAACCGATTGCGGCCTCTATCTAGGGCTGATCGACGGCAACGGCGGCGTGTCGAACGTCACGCTGCTGCAACCGCACATCCGCGCGCAAGCGGGCTATTCGCAGCTTGCCGCCTATACGCACCCCATCACTCAGCGGCCTATCGTGTTTACCTCGGGCCCGACAGCCGGCACGATTTCGGTGTGGGGCCACAACACGCCTGCGGCGCCGCTCGTGCCCGTCGCGACTGTCCTGGCACCCTACGGCGGCAGCCACTTCCGCGCCGACGCCAGCACCACGCAGGTCGTGCTCAACTACCTCGTCAAGGGCGGCGCGAACGCCGGCTCCTACACGATCGCCGTCAACGCGGACGCAGCCGGCAACCTGAGCGTCACCCCGCAGAACCAGATCAGCACCCAATGGGATGGTTCAGAGTTCGACTGGTATCCGGCCGCCGGGAAATGGGGCCTCGTCTACCGGTCGGCGAAGGGCTTCATGGGCTGCTGGGTCACGCCCTAGCCGACCGACTCGAACTGCCGCGGCCAACTCACGACGAACCCGACGCGCAGGCGCGCGAGCAGCCACGCCCAGGTGCCCTGCCACCAGT
>JAFECZ010000535.1 GCA_018241905.1 Pseudomonadota bacterium | reverse complement strand
GCCTGGAGATCACCGAGCGCCTCTTCAAGAGCGGCAACGAGTCCGAGCTCGACGTGCAGCAGGCCCGCTCGCAGTACCTGGGCACGCTGGCCGTCATTCCCGAGCTGGAGAGCGCGCTGCGCCAGACGCAGAACGCGCTGAGCGTGCTGCTGGCCCGCCCGCCCGGCCCGCTGCCCGAGATGGAGGCCGGCAAGGGCGTGATTCCGCAGGCCTCGCTGGCGCTCATCGTCGAGATGCCCGCCGATCTTCTGCGGCGCCGCCCCGACGTGCGCACCGCCGAGATGTTGCTGGCCGCGCAGTCGGCGCAGATCGGCGTGAGCGAGGCGGCGCTCTACCCCTCGATCGCGCTGGGCGGCACCGTCGGCCTGACCGCCACCTCGCTGGCCTCGTCGCCCACCACGCTGGCCTGGGGCGTGGGCCCCGCCCTGGTGTGGAACGTGTTCGATCATGGGCGCCTCACCAACCAGGTGCTGGTGCAGGACGCGCGCTTCCAGCAACTGCACGAGCAGTACCAGGACACCGTGCTGCGGGCCGCCCGCGAGATGGACGATTCCGCCACCGCCTTCGCCGGCAGCCGCACGCAGGTCGACATCCTGCAGGAGGCGGTGCGTGCGGCCCGGCGCTCGCTGGACATCGCCAACATCCAGTATCGCGAGGGCCTGATCGACTTCGAGCGGGTGCTCGACTCCCAGCGCACCCTGTTCAGCCAGCAGGACCGGCTGGCGAGCGCGCAGGGCAGCGTGGTGCAGAACCTGGTGGCGCTGTACAAGGCCATGGGCGGCGGCTGGCAGGCCGGCCGCGCGCAGCCCCTGCTCGACGAGAACACCCGCCGCGCCATGGCCGAGCGCAGCAACTGGAACACACTGCTGGACGAGCCCCTGCCGCCCCCGGGCGCCGAGCCGCAGCCGCCGCAACGGAGCAAGAACACCCCATGAGCCAGGACACCGCGCCCCCTTCATCCGCCTCCGAGCCGCCGCCCCCTGCCGGCAAGGGCACCCGCATCGGCGCGCTGGTGGTGGCCGCGCTCATCGTCGGCAGCCTGGTGATCTACTTCGTGGGCGACCGGCTCACGCCCAGCACCTCGCAGGCGCGCGTGCAGGCTTTCGTGGTGCCGGTGGCGGCCGAGGTTGCGGGCAAGGTGCTGGCGGTGCACGTGCGCGACAACGACGAGGTGACGCCGGGGCAACTGCTGCTGGACATCGACCCCGAGCCCTTCCGCATCGCGGTGCGGCGCGCGCAGGCCGACTACGAATCGGTGCGCCGCTCGGTGCAGGGATCGGAGGCCGGCGTGGACGCGGCGCGCGCTGCGCTGGTGGCAGCCGAGGCCAACCGCGACATGGCCGAGCGCGACGCCAGCCGGCTCGAGCGCCTCCATGCCGAAGACCCCGGCGCGATCTCGGTGCGCCGGCTTGAAATTGCCCAGTCCACCCGCGACGAGTCGCGTGCCAAGGCACGCCGCGCCGAGGCCGACCTGCGCAAGGCGCAGGAAGGCGCCGGCGACAGCGGCGACAAGAACGCGCAGCTGCAAAGCGCGCGCGCGGCCGTGGAAAAGGCCGAGCTGGACCTGGCGCGAACCCGGGTGCTGGCGCCCTCGCGCGGCAAGGTCACCGACCTGCGCACCGACGCGGGCAGTTTTGCCCAGCCCGGTGCGCCGCTGATGACGCTGATCGCGATGCACGACCTGTGGATCAGCGCGGAGATGACCGAGAACAACCTGGGCAACATCGACCCCGGCGACGAAGCCGCCATCGTGCTGGATGCGCTGCCCGGCCAGGTGCTCAAGGGCCGCGTGCGCAGCGTGGGCCGCGGCGTGAGCAGCGGCAAGCCCGGCTCGCCCGGCACGCTGCCCACGGTGGAGAACAGCCGCGACTGGCTGCGCCAGGCCCAGCGCTTTCCGGTGGCGGTGGAGCTGGATCCGGCCGAGCTGGGCCGCCTGCGCAACGTGCAGGTGGGCGGGCAGGCCGACGTGCTGGTCTATACCGGCGACAACCCGGTGATGAACGCGCTGGGTGCGCTGTACATGCGCATCATGAGCTGGCTGTCGTACCTCTACTGATGGGCTCGCCATGACACGCGGCGACAAGGCATGCCTGCGCCTGGCCATCGGCCTGGGCCTGGCGACCTTCGTGGCCTACGGGCTGGCACTGAAGGCGCCCTTCGTGGTCTGCGTGATGGCGGTGCTGGTCCTGTCCAAGCCCGGTCCGCCGATGTCGCTGGTCAAGGGGGCCGTCGCCGCGCTCGTCTTCGCCGCACTGGTGGCCGCCGGCGTGCTGATGGTGCCGCTGCTGGAGCACTACGCGGCGGCCGGCGTGCTGCTCACCGCCGCGGTGCTGTTCGCGGTGTTCCATGCCGGGCAGAAGGGCAGCGGCGGGCTGGTCACGCCGCTGGTGCTGTCCTTCGCCATGATCCCGGTGGCGGGCGTGGCCGAGCAGGCCCTGGTGCCGCTGCTCAGCGTCACGCTGGCGGCTGGCCTGGTGGTGGGGACGGTGGTGAATGCGTTGTCCAGCGCGCTCTTTCCCGATCCGCCGCAGGCCCAGGCCAAGGCGGCAGCGCCGCGCGCCGACACGGACTCGGCCGCATGGATCGCGCTGCGCGGAACGATCATCGTCATGCCGGTGTTCGTGCTGGCGCTGACCAACCCTTCGTTCTACCTGGCCGCCATCATGAAGACGGCGATGCTGGGCCAGCAGGCCGGCGACACGCATGCGGGCGCGGCGAGCCGCGAGCTGGTGGGCTCCACCCTCATGGGCGCCTTCATCGGCATGCTGGCGTGGCTGGGGCTGTCGCTGTGGCCCAGCCTGTGGATGCTCGTGCTGTGGCTGATGGCCGCCGCGCTGTGGGCCGGCTCGGCCATGTACGGCGTGCGGCGCACGCGCTTGCGGCCTTCTTTCTGGGGCAACGCGCTGGTCACCTCGCTGATCCTGCTCGGCCCGGCCATCGAGGACAGCGCCAGCGGCAAGAGCGTGATCGAAGGCTCGGTCATGCGAACCTGCCTGTTCGTGGGCGTGGCCTTCTATGCGACGGGCACCGTGTGGGTGCTGGAGCGGTGGCGAACCGCGCGGGAACTCGTGAAATGAAACAATCGAAAGCCATCAGGCGCCGCTTCATCGGCGAGCTGTGGCGCGGGCTGAACATCATCTGGCCCGTGCTGTCGGCGCTGCTCGCGTTCATGGCCTTGCTGGGCCTGGCGGTCGCAGGGCTGGAGGGGTGGCCCCTGACCGATGGCCTCTACTTCTCCTTCGTGACCGGGCTCACGGTGGGCTATGGCGACCTGGTGCCCAAGACCGGGAGCGCCCGCGTGGTGGCCATGTCGATCGGCCTGTGCGGCATCGTCCTGACCGGCTTCGTGGTTGCCGTCGCGGTCGAGGCGCTGCGCGCTGCCGTGGCCGGCGCGGGCGCGGGCGCGGACGACGAACCGCCGAGTCAGCGCTGA
>JAFECZ010000534.1 GCA_018241905.1 Pseudomonadota bacterium | reverse complement strand
TGGTAGCTGAAGTCTTCCAGCGCAGACAGCAGAAGCACGGCCCGCTGTTCGGCCGGCAGCTGCAGCAGGCAGCGCTGCAGGTCGATCAGCAGGCCCGGTTCGCCTTCAGGCGCGGGCAGTTCGCTGGCCGCATCGTCGATGTCGACCAGGGTGCGCTTGCCGGTCTGGCGCAGCTGGTTGACCCAGACGTTGTGCATGATGGTGAAGAGCCAGGCCCGCAGGTCGCTGCCCGAGCGCCACAGGCTCCACTTGGCGCAGGCGCGCTCGAGGGTGTCCTGCACCAGGTCGTCCGCTGTCCACGTGTCGCCGGTCAGGGCACGCGCATAGCGGCGCAAGGCCGGAATGCAGGCGACGATGGGGGCGGTGTTCATTCGGGCGGCGAGGTGTTTTCGGGCGTTCTGCGGGGATGAACACCCCTTGCCGCCAGATTATTCCGCCCGAAGCGAAAAAAACTTCAGCGGTTGCGGCTCTTCATGGCGCGCTCCACCTCGCGCTTGCCTTCGCGGTCCTTGATGGTGTCGCGCTTGTCATGCTCGGCCTTGCCCTTGGCCAGGGCGATCTCGCACTTCACCTTGCCGGCCTTCCAGTGCAGGTTCAGCGGCACCAGCGTGTAGCCCTTCTGCTCGACCTTGCCGACCAGGCGGCGGATCTGCTCCTTGTGCAGGAGCAGCTTCTTGGTGCGCACCGAATCCGGGTTGACGTGGGTGGAGGCGCTCTTGAGCGGATTGATCTGGCAGCCCAGCACAAACAGCTCGCCGTTGCGGATGACGACGTAGCCGTCGGTGAGCTGCACCTTGCCTTCGCGCAGCGCCTTCACTTCCCAGCCTTCGAGCACCATGCCGGCCTCGAAGCGCTCTTCGAAGAAGTAGTTGAAGGCCGCCTTCTTGTTGTCGGCGATGCGGGAATTGGTGTCGGTTTTCTTGTTGGAAGAGGCCATGGTGTGGGAAATGGGGGCTGCATGGCTTCAATACAATGCTTCGGGCCTGCCACGCGATTCTATGAAAACAGTCCACAAGTCCGTCCTCATCTGGTTCAGCGCCCAAGAGATGTATTCGCTGGTCACCGATGTGGCGCGCTACCCGGAGTTCCTGCCCTGGTGCGACAAGGCCCGCGTCGTCGAGGAAGACGAGGCCGGAATGACGGCCGAGGTGGGCCTGGCCTTCAGCGGATTCCACCAGTCCTTCACCACGCGAAACACGCATGTGGCCGGGCGCGAGGTTCACCTCAAGCTGGTCGACGGGCCGTTCTCGCGCCTGGACGGCCTCTGGAAGTTCACGCCCGTGGGCGGCGAGGGCGAGCGGGCCTGCCGGGTCGAGCTCGAACTGCACTACGGCTTCAACAGCGTCACGCTGCAGACGCTGGTGGGGCCCGTGTTCGACAAGGTGGCTTCCACCCTGGTCGACGCCTTCGTCAAGCGCGCCGAACAGGTGTATGCGGCGGTGCCATGACCATGCAGGTGACGCTGGTCTGCTCGCCGTCCGCGCGGGTCGTCCACGAAGAGGTTCTTTCGCTGGCTGACAATGCCAGCGCACAGGACGCTGTCCTGGCCAGCCGGCTGGCCGCGAGCTTTCCGGGGTTCGACTGGCATGCGCTGCAGCCCGGCGTGTGGGGCAGGGCGGTGAGCTGGGAGGGGCCGCTCAAGGATGGAGATCGCCTGGAGCTGTGCCGCGATCTGCTGGTCGACCCCAAGGTGGCGCGCCGCGAGCGCTTTGCGCGCCAGGGCGCGCGCGGCACGGGGCTGTTTGCCAAGCGCCGCGCCGGGGCCAAGGCCGGCTACTGACGCTTGCGGCCGGCCTGCTTACTTGCAGTCGCTGTCGATCACCTGCTGCAGGCGCCTGGTTTCCTGCGCACGCATGTTGTCGTCGACGATTTCCCGCTCGCCTTGCGCATTGAGGCGCGCCACGCGGATGCCGCTGTCGTAGGTGGCCTTGGCCTGCCGGGCGCGCGAGCAGTTCTCGGCCTTGGCCTGGGCGATCTTCTGTTCCTCGGCCGCCTTCTTGGCCTTTTCCTCGGCCTCGGCTTTCTTGACCTTCTCGTCCAGATCCTTGTCCACGCGAGGCTTGGCGTCGGCGGCAGGGGCCGGTGCGGAAGATTGGGGCGCGCCCGCTGCCTTGTCGTCGGCGCCGGGGCTGAGGTTGACGACGCCCGGGTTCGGGCGCGGCGCCGGCATGTTGCCGCGGCGCAGGATGTTCTTCTCGGGAATGTCCGGCGGCGGCGCAGTGTCGCTGAACACCGGCTTGCCGCTCTTGTCGATCCATTGCCATTGGGCCTGGGCCGCCAGGGGCAGCAGCAGGCAGCAGCCCAGCAGGCTGGGCAACAGACGACGCGGGGCGAGTTTCATGGCCGGAAGTTTAGCGCTGGCTTACCTTTTGCAACGTATTTTGGGGCGGGGCGCGCGGGGCGGGCGCTGTGAATTCGCCACATACCTTCGTTTGACTTGCGATGCGTAGGCCCATGCCGCGAACGGGCGCGGGTAAGTACCCATCAATCGTTACAATCCTTCTTTTGGAGCCTCACCCATGCGCCTTCTCGGCAAAGCGCTCACCTTCGACGACGTGTTGCTGGTGCCAGCGTTCTCCCAGGTCCTGCCCAAGGACACCTCCCTCGCCACCCGTCTCTCGCGCAACATCACGCTGAACCTGCCGCTCGTTTCCGCGGCCATGGACACAGTGACCGAAGCGCGCCTCGCGATCGCCATCGCGCAGGAAGGCGGCATGGGCATCGTCCACAAGAACCTCACCGCGCAGCAGCAGGCCGCCGAAGTGGCCAAGGTCAAGCGCTACGAATCCGGCGTGCTGCGCGACCCGGTGGTCATCACCCCGACGCACACGGTGCTGCAGGTCATGCAGCTGTCCGAAGAGCTGGGCATTTCCGGCTTCCCGGTGATCGACGGCGGCAAGGTGGTGGGCATCGTCACCGGCCGCGACCTGCGCTTCGAAACCCGCTACGACGTGCCGGTCAGCGAGATCATGACCCCGCGCGAGCGCCTCATCACCGTGGCTGAAGGCACCTCGCCGGCCGACGCCAAGGCGCTGCTGAACAAGCACAAGCTCGAACGCCTGCTGGTGGTCGACAAGGACAACGCGCTCAAGGGCCTGATCACCGTCAAGGACATCACCAAGCAGACCAGCTTCCCCAATGCCGCGCGCGACCCCTCGGGCCGCCTGCGCGTGGGCGCGGCGGTGGGCGTGGGCGCCGGCACCGAAGAGCGCGTCGAGGCGCTGGTCAAGGCCGGCGTGGATGCCATCGTGGTCGACACCGCGCACGGCCACAGCGCCGGCGTGATCGAGCGCGTGCGCTGGGTCAAGCAGAACTATCCGCAGGTGGACGTGATCGGCGGCAACATCGCCACCGGCGACGCCGCCCGCGCGCTGGCCGATGCCGGCGCCGACGCCGTCAAGGTGGGCATCGGCCCCGGCTCTATCTGCACCACC
>JAFECZ010000533.1 GCA_018241905.1 Pseudomonadota bacterium | reverse complement strand
AAGGCGCCGACGCGGTCGTCATGCAGGAAGACACGGCATTGCTCGACGGCGAAAGTGCCCAGGACGCCTTTGGCCGCGTGCGCATCGAATTGCCGCCGGCCGCCGGCCAGTGGATCCGCCGGGCCGGCGAAGACGTGGCGGCGGGCGACGTGGTGCTGCACCGCGGCGAGCGCCTGTCGGCGCAGGCCCTGGGCCTGGCGGCGAGCGTTGGCATGGATACGCTCGAAGTGTCTCGGCGCCCGCGCGTGGCGCTGCTGTCCACCGGCGACGAACTCGTCATGCCCGGGGAGGTGGCCCCGCAGGACATGAAGCCCGGCGCCATCTACAACTCCAACCGCTTCTTCATGCGTGCGCTGCTGCATCGCCTGGGCTGCGAGGTGAACGACCTGGGCATCGTGCCCGACAAGCGCGAGGCCACCATCGAGGCCCTGCGCCAGGCGGCTGCCAGCAACGACCTGATCGTGACCACCGGCGGTGTGTCGGTGGGCGAGGAAGACCACATCAAGGCCGCGGTGCAATGGCTGGGTTCGCTGGAGCTGTGGTCACTGTCGATGAAGCCGGGCAAGCCTTTCGCCTATGGCCGTATCGGCGACGCGCACGTCTGCGGCCTGCCGGGCAATCCGGTGTCCAGTTTCCTCACTTTCCTGCTGCTGGTGCGCCCGTTCCTGCTCACGCTGCAGGGTGCCAGCCGCGTCGCGCCGCAACCGGTGCCCATGCGCGCCGACTTCGATTGGGCCAAGGCTGACCGCCGCCGCGAATTCCTGCGCGCGCGGCGCAACGCGGCCGGTGGCCTGGACCTGTTCCCCAACCAGAGCTCGGGCGTGCTCACCTCCACTGTCTGGGGCGACGGCGTGATTGACACGCCCGCCGGCCAACCTTTCAAGGCGGGTGACATGGTGCAGTTCATTTCCTTTGCTTCGCTGCTGGCTTGACGATGAACAAGGTCACGGTCCGCTATTTCGCCTCGGTGCGCGAGATGCTCGGCAAGGGCAGCGAAACGCTGCAGACCGGTGCGCCCACGCTGGCGGCGCTGCGCGACGAGCTGATCGCCCGCGGTGCGCCCTATGCCGAAGCCCTGGCGCGCGGCAAGGCGGTACGCATGGCGCTCGACCAGGTGATGAGCGCCGAAACGGCTGCGCTGGACGAAGGCAGCGAAGTCGCCTTCTTCCCCCCGGTTACCGGCGGCTGAGCAAGCCCCGAAGGCCTGCTCGCTCGGCGGCGGGCCTGGCCTTCGTATCGCCCTCGGCAATGATTTCCATGGCGCCGGCCAGCTTCGGGCCGAGGCCGTCGTGCGACGAGAGCGAGGCAGCGTATTTCCTGCCGGAAATCACATGCACCTTGAGGTGCCGGCCGATGGAGGCCGAAAGCTTCTGGCATGCGGCGGACATGGCGGATTCGTCCGGTACGAGTTCGCCGTGCACCACGAGCAGTTCCACCGTCGCATCGCCGTCTTCCCCGAGCACGAAGGCGCGCACGACGGAATCCTTGAACTTCGAGCGCAGCATCGTGCGGATGGGCTCCGCAGCGGCGAAGGACTTCAGGGCGATGGACCGCAGCTCGCCGTAGAACACGAAGGACGTGTTCACCCCGACGGTCTGCGGCTCGTCGGCCTGGGCCTTGTGCCGGCTCAGGATGCCGCTCTTGACGAGGTGCTCCAGCGTTCGCTCCACGTCCTGCGCGTCGAGCTTGCTTGCTTTCGCGAGTTCTTGCACCGAGAAGCTGGCCGCAGGCTTCGCGAAAACAAGCTTCAACAACTTCTGGACTTCGGGCGCGAGGAGGAAATCAGCGGCACTCATTCTGGCTGGCAACAACTGGGGCCCGGCATTATCGCGGGCCCCGAGTGCAAGCCTTGGCCGGAGCGTTCAACCAGCCGAGAGTTCGGCAATGAACTCTTCGGCGCGAGGCCACGCGCCGTAGCCCGAGGCCGGATTGAGATGGCCGACCTCACCCAGGTCGACCAACCTGCTGCCCCAGTCCTTGGCCATCTGCACCACCCGATCGAAGCGGGCCAGCGGATCGTTGCGGCTCGCGGCCACGATGCTCAGGAAAGGCAGCTTCGCACGCGGCACCGGCAACCAGCCGCCCGCGCGCAAGGCGTCGATGCTCGGGTAGCCCTCGGGCATCGGCTGCTCGAAGTCCGGGGGCGTGGCCAGCAGTGCGCCTTGCACGGCCCGCTGCGTGCGGTGCGCCCAGTGCATGAGCATCACCACGCCGCCGCTGTGCGCTACGACCACCAGCGGCCCGTCGATGGCCTGGGCGGCGCGCTCGATGGCTTCGACACGGGCCGCGCAGTCCAGGTCGTCCCGGCCCATGGGCGCGACTGCGTGCACGCGCGGCAGGCGCTCGGCCAGCAAGGTCTGCCAATGCTGCGCGACATGGTCGCGCAGGCCAGGGACGATCAATACGGTTGGCGATGCGGCTTGGGTGTTCATGGCTTGTAGTCGATCGAGCGCAGAAGCTGCCCGGTGTGCTCGTAGTCGCGCTTCAGGGCGCGGGTCCATTCCTCCGTGCTCTGGCTGGGGTTGGCGGTTTCCATGCCCAGGGCCTGCAGCTGTTCGCGCACGCCGGGCGTGGCAATGGCCTTCTGCAATTCTGCGCGCAGCTTGCCGCGGATCTCGGCCGGCACGTCGGGGGTGGACCAGACGCCGGTGCCCATGGTCTGCGTGAGGTTCGCGTAGCCCACCTCGGCCAGCGTCGGCACCTCCGGCAGGAAGGGCGAGCGCTGCGGCGAAGTCACGGCCAGCGGCCTGAGCTTGCCGGCCTTGATGAGCGGCAACGATGTACCCATGCCGTCGAACATGAACTGCACCTGCCCGCCCATCACGTCCTGCAGCGCGGGTGGCGAGCCCTTGTAGCCGGCATGTTCCATGTCCAGGCCCGCGGCCCGGTTGAGCTGCAGGCCCTCGATGTGGGAGAGCGAGCCGGGACTGTACGACGCATAGGTGGCCTTGCCGGGGTTGGCCTTCACGTACGCCACCATCTCGCCCATGTTGCGCACCGGCAGACTGGGGTTGGCCACCAGCACGAGGGCCACCTTGGCGACCTCGGCCACGGGTGCCAGGTCCTTGTGCGGGTCGATGCGGAACTTGTAGCTGTAGGGCCCTTCGGTCACCAGCGAGTTGGGCGAGAGCACGAAGGTGTAGCCGTCGTGCGGGGCGCTCAGCATGGCGTCCACGGCAATGATGCCGCCCGCGCCGGGCTTGTTGTCCACGATCACGGCCTGGCCGGTGCTGGCGCGTACGCTTTCGGCCACCGTGCGGGCGATCATGTCCGAGGCGCCGCCGGCAGGTGCGGGCACCAGCAGGCGGATGGGGCGGTTCGGCCAGGCAGCCTCGGCGTGGGCGCCGCCCCAGGCCAGGGCGGACAGCAGCGTCACGACGCAGGCTCGGCGCGCCGCGTTCGGAAGCAAGGAGGTGGTACGCATGGCTTCAGCCCTCG
>JAFECZ010000532.1 GCA_018241905.1 Pseudomonadota bacterium | reverse complement strand
CGTGCCCACGATGGGCGTGCGGCCCATGCCGCCGCCCACGCGCACCTGGAAGCCCAGTTCGCCGGCCTCGTTCTTCACCAGGCGCAGACCCACGTCGTGCCAGCCGGTGGCGGCGCGGTCTTCCGCGGCGCCGGTGATGGCGATCTTGAACTTGCGCGGCAGGAAGGCGAACTCGGGGTGCAGCGTGCTCCACTGGCGCATGATTTCCGCGTAGGGGCGCGGGTCGGCCACCTCGTCCACCGCCACGCCGGCGCGCTCGTCGCTGGTGATGTTGCGGATGCAGTTGCCGCTGGTCTGGATGCCGTGCATGTTCACCGAGGCCAGCAGGTCCATCACGTCGGCGCTCTTGGACAGCGGGATCCAGTTGTACTGGACGTTCTGGCGGGTGGTGAAGTGCGCGTAGTGGGTGGGCAGCTTGTGCGTGCCCAGCAGGCCCTGGGTCTGGGTCGCCTTGCGGTAGACCTCGGCCTCGGGCTCGTCGTATTCGCGGGCGATGCGGGCCAGCACGCGCAACTGCGCGCTGGAGATTTCCCCATAAGGCACGGCCACGCGCAGCATGGGCGCATAGCGTTGCACATACCAGCCGTTCTGCAGGCGCAGGGGGCGGAACTCGTCTTCGGAGATCTTGCCCTTCTGCCAGCGCTCGAGCTGGTCGCGGTGCTGCGCCGCACGTTGGCGCACGAACTGTCGGTCGAATTCTGTGTATTGGTACATCGTGAAAGGTCTGGCTATGGCAGCGCCAATGCGCTGCCTCGCCACACGGCTGCAGGCGAGCAACGACTGTAGAAGTCCAACTTATGGAAACAAACTATTTTTTGGTTCTCGCCTTATGCGGATAAGCATATTCACCAGCATTCATGCGGGTTGCGGGGCGATTGCGCTGCGTGTCCGGATAAGGGCGCGCCCCGCAGGGCGGGGCGGCAAGCGGGTCGGATTCCAGGAATGGACTAGGGCCCTGCCTGCCAGGGCAGCCCGCGCATCCGCTCTCGCTTTTCCTCTTCGTCGAAATGGGTCAGCGAGGGCTTGATGAGGTCGCTGCGGGCCACGATGCCCACCAGCTCCCTGGATTCGAGGTCGCGCACCACCGGAAGGCGCTCCACGTGCAGGCGCGCCATTCGCGTGGCCAGGCTGCGGCAGCTTTCTCCCAGGCAGGCGGCAGCCGGCGGCTCGCAGGCGTTCCCGACCGGTGCCATCGGATCCATGGCCTTGTGAGCCACGAGGAACGCACGGTCGGCCATGCCCACCAGCGTGCCATCGCGCACCACCGGGAATGCACGATGCAGCTGGCCCGGGCCAAAATGCTCGGCCAGGGCCTGCCCCACAGGCGTCGATGCATCGATGCTGCGCACCTCGGTGGTCATGACTTCTTCGACGAAATGGCGCTCCAGCGGATCGATGCCGTACTCGCGGTAGATGTGGTAGCCCCGACGCGCGATCTTCTCGGTCAGGATCGAGCGCCGCATTGTCAGCACCGTAAAGCCGTAGGCCACCGCCGAGGTGGCGAGAAGCGGCAGCAGCGCATTGCTGTCATGGGTCAGGCCGAACGCGAAGACCGTTGCCGTCAGGGGCGCGCGCATCACACCCCCGAGCGTCGCGGCCATGCACACCAGGGGCCAGAGCATCGGATCGCCTACCGGGATGAGGTGGCCCAGCGCCACGCCCAGCCCCGCGCCCATCATCAGGAGTGGCGCCAGCACGCCACCGGAGGTGCCCGATCCGAGCGAAATCACCCAGATGACAGCCTTCACCCCCAGCACGGCGAGCACGACGCCCAGGGCCAGCCGGTTGTTCAGCAGGTCGCCAATCACGTCGTAGCCGACTCCCAGCGCCCGCGGTTGCAGGTATCCGCCCAACCCCACCGCCAGGCCGCCGATGGCCGGCCACCACATCCAGTGCAGCGGCAGCTTTCCGAACAGGTCCTCCACCTTGTAGAGCGAGGTCGACAGCAGGAAACCCAGCACACCGCAGGCCAGGCCCGCCAGCACGCAGAACAGCATGACCATGGGTTGCGGCGCCGGCGTCTGCAAGGGAAAGAGCGGTCCCGGTTCCATCAGCAGCGGGCGCGCGAAGCCCGCCACCGCGCAAGCCACTGCGACCGGCAGCAGGCTGCGCGGCCGCAGCTCGAACAGCAGCAGCTCGACCGCGAGCAGCACCGCGGCCACCGGCGTGCCGAAGACCGCCGTCATGCCCGCGGTGGCGCCGGCCACCAGCAGGGCCTTGCGCTCGGCGGACGTGAGGTGGAAGTGCTGTGCCAGCAGCGAGCCGATGGCTCCGCCGGTCATGATGATCGGCCCTTCGGCGCCGAAGGGGCCGCCGCTGCCGATGACGATGCCCGAGGACAGCGGCTTGAGCACCGCCACCTTGGGCGACATCTTGCTCTTGCCGAACAGGATGGCCTCGATGGCTTCCGGAATGCCATGGCCGCGGATCTTGTCGGAGCCGTAGCGCGCCATGAGGCCGACGATCAGGCCGCCGAGCACGGGCACCGCGATGACCCAGGCGCCGAGCGTGTGCGTGGCGGGCGAGCGGTCGGCAACGGATAGCGTCTGGAAGAAGAACAGGTTGGTGAAGAAGCGGATCAGGTCCAGCAGCACGTAGGCCGCCACCGTGCTGAGTCCGCCGATCACGGCGGCCATGAGCGTGATGCGCAGCAGGCGCGTGTTGCGGGCGAAGTCGCCCCGGTTCGGATGGCTCATGCGGTCACCGCCAGGTCGATCTGGGGAACCTGGAATGCGCCGCCCAGGGACTTCAGCTCGGCGCGGTGCAGCGACGCCAGGCGCTGCAGGAGCTGCTCGCCCTTGGCCAGCAGGTGCACTTCGACCTGGCGCCGGTCGGTGGTGCTGGCCCTGCGCTCGACCAGCTCCAGCGCCTCGCAACGCGAGACCAGCGCGACGGCGCCGTGGGCCTGCATCTGCAGGCGCTCGGCCAGCTCGCCAACGGAGGCCCAGGCCCGGCCCGGGAAGCCCTTTACATGGAGCAGCAGGAGGTATTGCTGCGGCGTGATGCCTTCGCCTTGCGCGGCGCGCTCCGAGAAGCGTTCGAAGCAGCGCATCTGGTAGCGGAATTCGGACAGCGTTTCAAAGTGGGATTTGGTCAGTGCGCGCGGTGGGACTGGCATCTTGGTTGTCAGATTGCGAATCCGCGTTTATATCATGACGTGATATAAATCCCGGGGCGGCGGCGGCGCCCGGGTCGTCCGGGGCGCCGTGGTTGCCGTCGATGCGCGCAAGCGCGGTCTCGTACAGCGCGCCGATGAGGTCGGTCTGCGTCACCATCCCCGCCAGCCGGCCGCGCGAATCGACCACCGGCACGTGGTGAAAGCCCAGGTCGGCCATCAACGGCACCAGTTCGGCAATCGGCGTCGAGTCGCGGGCGGTGCGGACGTTGGCCGTCATGATCTGGCCCACCACTTCATGCTTGTCCGAATGCGTGTGGTCGGTGCGCTTGAGGAA
>JAFECZ010000531.1 GCA_018241905.1 Pseudomonadota bacterium | reverse complement strand
TAGCCCGACGAATACATGGTGACCATGCCGGCGCAGGCCAGCAGGAACACCGCAAAGGCGAGGAAACCGTCATAACCCTGGAAAACGGGCGCGATGCGGCGCGCAAGAGAAGGCTGGTCGAAGACGGCGGACATGGGGCCGCAATTATCCCAGCAGCCGGGCGTCCCACGGGGCCGGTACGGCTAGCATGTCCCTCAAATGTCTCGCACTACCCATCTTCTTTACCTGCACGGCTTCCGCTCCTCCCCCAACTCGGCCAAGGCGCAGATCATGGCGCGCCACGTGGCCGCCGAGCACCCGGGCGTCCACTGGTGGGCGCCGCAGCTGCCGCCCTCCCCGCGCGAAGCCATGGAAATGCTCATGGCGGGCATCCGCGACTGGCCGCAGGGCAGCATGGCCGTGGTGGGCTCCTCGCTGGGCGGCTTCTATGCCACCCACGTGGCGTGCACCACCGGCTGCCCGGCGGTGCTGCTCAACCCGGCGGTCTTTCCGGCCCGCGACCTGGCGCGCTACATCGGCGACCAGACGCAGTGGCATGCACCCGAAGAACACTTCTATTTCAAGGCCGAGTACATCGACGAGCTCAAGGCGCTCGAAGCGGGGCCCCTGCCCCATCCCGAGCGCTGCCTGGCCATCGTCGCCAAGGGCGACGAGCTGCTGAAATGGCCCGAGATGGTGGCCCGCTATCCCGGCAGCCGCATCAAGCTGCTGGAGGGCGGCGACCATGCCCTGTCCGATTTCGAAGTGGCGCATCTGCAGGGCGTGCTGGATTTCCTGCAGCTGGTCTGAGCCGGCCCCGCCCTCTTCCTGAAAACGCCCCAGGGCCGGGCTTCATCCGGCCCGCCCCCGAGGGGGCCCCACGGAAGCCTGGGTCGGCCCGGCGCTTCCTTGATGGACAATCGAGGGATGTTCGTATTGTTTGAAGAAGCCGGGAAATACCTGGGCGGCCGCGTGCTGTCCGAAGCGGAAGCCTCGGCGCAAGTGGAGCTGGACACCGGCAAGCGGGTCAAGGTGAAGGCAGCCAACATCGTGCTGCGATTCGACAAGCCCGCCCCCGCGCCATTGATGGCCGAAGCGCGCGACCTGGCCGCCGGCATGGACCTGGACCTGGCCTGGGAGTTCGCGCCCGAAGGCGAATTCGGCTTTGCCGACCTGGCGTCCGATTACTTCAGTACTCAGCCCACGGTGGCGCAGCAGGCCGCGGCCCTGCTCGCCCTGTTCGAGGCGCCCCACTACTTCCGGCGCGCCGGCAAGGGCCGCTTCAAGAAGGCGCCGGCCGAGATCGTGCAGCAGGCCCTGGCGGCCATCGAGAAGAAGAAGCAGGTCCAGGCGCAGATCGCCGAATGGGCGGCACAGCTGGCCGGCGGCACCTGCCCGGCGCCGGTGCGCGAGCAGCTCTACAAGATCCTGTTCAAGCCCGACAAGAACGCACCCGAGTACAAGGCCGTGGTCGAGGCCGCGCGCGCCACGCAGAAGCCCCCGCTGGCGCTGCTCGAAGCGGCCGGCGCCATCGACTCGCCCTACCAGTTCCACTGGAAGCGCTTCCTGTTCGAGAACTTCCCCAAGGGCACGGCCTTCCCGGCGCTCTCGGCACCGGCCATCCAGGACGAGTTGCCGCTGGCGGCCGTGCAGGCTTTCTCCATCGACGACTCGCACACCACCGAGATCGACGACGCCTTGTCGGTGCAGGGCCTGGGCAGCGGCACCGTCACGGTGGGCATCCACATCGCCGCACCCGGCCTGGCACTGACGCCCGGCAGCGCCATCGACCAGGTGGCGCGCGCGCGCATGTCCACCGTGTACATGCCGGGCCACAAGATCACCATGCTGCCCGACGAGGTCGTGGCCGCCTACACGCTGGAAGAAGGGCGCGATTGCCCGGCCGTCTCGATCTATGCCCGCTTCGAAGAGGCCAGCCTGGCGCTGCAGGGCACCGAGACGCGGCTGGAGCGCGTGCCCATCGCCGCCAACCTTCGCCACGACAAGCTCGATGCCTTCATCAGCCAGGCATGGCTGGAAGACCCCGCCGTGGCGGCCGACGTGCCTCAGCCCGCGGCCGGCCTGCGCGAGCCGCTGTCCTTCCTGTACCGCCTGGCCAGGCATTTGAAGGCTCAGCGCGAAGTGGCGCGCGGCAAGCCCGAGAGCTTCAACCGGCCCGACTACACGTTCCGGCTCATTCGCGACGCCGGTGCGCCCCAAGGCGCGAATCCCTCCTCGGAGGACATCGGGGCCCGCAAGTCCGGCAACGATGGCGAGCCCGACGGCAGCGAGCAGGTGCAAATCGGCACGCGCTCGCGCGGCGCCCCGCTGGACCTGATCGTCTCCGAGGCCATGATCCTGGCCAACAGCAGCTGGGGCGGCTGGCTGGGCGAGCTGGGCGTGCCGGGCCTGTACCGCAGCCAGGCCAGCCTGGCGCCCGGGATCAAGGTGCGCATGGGCACCAAGGCGCTGCCGCATGCCGGCCTGGGCGTGAAGAGCTACGCCTGGAGCACCTCGCCGCTGCGCCGCTACACCGACCTGGTGAACCAGTGGCAGATCATTGCCGCGGCGCGCCATGGCAAGACCGCCGCGCTGGCCGCGCCCTTCAAGCCCAAGGACGCCGACCTGTTCTCCATCCTCTCGGGCTTCGACGCCGCCTACAGCACCTACAACGGCTACCAGGCCGCCATGGAACGCTTCTGGACGCTCAAGTACCTCGAGCAGGAAGGCATCGACGAGATCGAGGCCACGCTGATCAAGGACATGCCCAACGGCGCCCTGGCCCGTGCCGACACGCTGCCGCTGGTGTTCGGCCTGACCGGCACCCAAGGGCTGGCGCGCGGCGCCCGCGTGCGCGCGCGGCTGACCGACATCGACGAGATCTCGCTGGACGTGCACGGCAGCGTGATCGAGCGCCTGGACACGCCGCCCGCCTCGGCCGAGGAAGAAGATTCCGGCGAGGACGAGGAAGAAGCCGCAGCCGGCCCGCTCGCCATCGCGGTGGACATGAGCGATGCCGACGCCGAACCCGCCACGCCTGCCCCCACCACTGCCACATGAAACCGGCCGCATGAAACTGGCCCCCACGCTCCCCCGCTTCGCGCAGTCCGCTTCCCCCCGCGTTGGCGCTATTCACCTTGGGACGGCCCGGCGATGAAAAAGCTGCGCGACTTCAGCACCCTGCAAATTGCCCTGGGCCTCTCGGTGCTGGCGCATGCCGCGCTGCTTGCGGTTCGCTTTGCCGATCCGCAGGCCTTCAACCGCGTGTTCGAGGACACGGCGCTCGAGGTGATCCTGGTCAACGCCAAGACCAACGAGAAGCCCGACAAGGCGCGTGCCATCGCGCAGACCTCGCTGGCCGGCGGCGGCGACCTCGACAAGGGCCGTGCCACCAGTCCGCTGCCGCCATCGGCCTTCACCGCGGTGGGCGATTCGCTGGACGACGCGCAGCGCCAGATCGAGGCCATGCAGGCG
>JAFECZ010000530.1 GCA_018241905.1 Pseudomonadota bacterium | reverse complement strand
ATCATGCTGGTGCTGATTACGCTCACGGTGATCGCTGCCTTCACGCTGAGCCAAGGCAACCTCAAGGCGGTGGGCAACATCCAGGTTCGCAACGAGGCCGTCGCCGCCGCCAACCGCGCCATCGAGGAAGTCGTCACTGCCCTGCTACCGGCTACCGCACTGATGACCACGCCCGTGGGAACCACGAGCAACGTGGACATCAACAACGACGGCACGATCGACTACTACGTCCAGGTCCTGGCACCGGCCTGCGTGCGCGTTGCCAAGGTCACCGCCACCGGAACGGGCACGGCCGGCCCCGGCGGCATCGGCGGCGGCCAGACTTCGTCCACCGTCAAGACCGGCAGCGGCATTGTCGGCGTGGGAGACGGGTCGACTGGCACTGGCACCGGAACTGGCAGCACCTGCACTTCCTTCTGCGGCAGTCCCGACCAGTACTTCTCGGTCTGGGACATCACCGCCAGCGTCGCAGACGCCCAAACCGGCGCTTCCACGACGATACGCGACGGCGTGCGGGTCCTGCTCAATGTGGACCAGGCCAAGAAATTCTGCGGCGTGACATGAACAACAAAGACGACCGCCCCCTCTCCACCCCACAGGTTGGCACCATGAAAAAGAATCTGATCAAAGTGTTCTGCCTCGCCGCGCTGGTGGCGCTGAATCTGGCGCCCGCGCAGGCCCAGGACAAGATCGGCGAGGACATCTACCTTTTCTCGGTCCCCAAGACTTCGAGCAATGACTTGCCCAACGTCTTGTTCTTGGTGGACAACACGGCCAACTGGACTTCGCCCTTCTCCGCCGAGATGACCGCGCTGGCCAACGCTTTTTCCGCTCTCCCCGTGGATTCCACCGGCGCCGCCAAATTCCGCGTCGGCCTGATGATGTTCACGGAGACCGCGCCGGGAGACTCCAACGCCGATGGGGGCTACGTGCGGGCCGCCGTCCGGAACATGGACACGGCAACGCAGGCCAAGTACAGCGCCTTGATCAAGAGCCTTGACGTGGGCAACGACAAGTCCAACGGAGGCAAGGCCGGCAAGACCATGGTCGAGGTCTACCGCTATCTCTCGGGCCTGGGGCCGTACGCAGGCAACAACAAGAACAAGACCGACTACACAGGCAATGCCAGCGGTACAGCGGATTCCAACGCCATCTACGCCTTGGCTGGAAACGCCCTGGCTTCACGGGCCGGCACGGCCTACACGGCGCCCTCGGCCAACGGCTGCCGCGGCACCTTCGTGATCTACCTGAGCAACGGCCCCGTCCAGGACAACAACAGCGACACCACCGCTGCTACCAACGAGCTTGCGGCAGCCGGCAGCGGCAAGACGCCGCCCGCGGGTGTGAGCAGTTGGACTTCGCCGATGACACTGGCCCCCAGCGGCTCGCAAGACAACGTGGCAGACGAATGGGCACGCTTCATGTACCAGACCATGGGTGTGACCTTCTTCACCATCGACGTGGTGCCCAAATCCACCGGGCAGACGGCGGGCTGGTCCGCGCTGCTGCGCAACATGGCCGGCGTCAGCCAGGGCACCGCCTACGACCTGAGCGCCGCCAGCGCGACCAACACCAGCAACCTCGCTGCCGCCATCTCTTCGACGCTTGCCGACATCATGAGCAAGATCCAGTCGCAGAACAGCGCCTTCTCGTCGGTGAGCCTTCCGGTGAGCGTGAACACGCAGGGCACCTACCTGAACCAGGTGTACATGGGCATGTTCCGGCCCGACTCCGAAGCGCGTCCGCGCTGGTACGGCAACCTCAAACAATACAAGGTGGGCGTGGACTCCGTCACCAGCAACCTGTACCTGGCAGATTCAAGAGATCCGAAGGCCGCCGCCGGCAACAACGCAGTGAATCCGACCACGGGCTTCATCGATAACTGCTCCGTCAGCTACTGGACGCCAACGACCGCCGACACTTACTGGAACTTTGCTCCGAGCCCCAGCGAGAACTCCTGCCTTCTGAACCTCACAACGGGAGCGACATCTGCGACGTCCAACACGCCGGATGGCCCCAATGTCGAGAAAGGCGCACAAGCCTATAACTTGCGCGGTATCACCCCAAGCACTCGCAAGATGCTGACTTGCTCGGGCACCAGCTGCTCGACTACATCCGCCTCGGCGACGCTGGCCAACTTCGACACGAACAACTCGGCCATCTCGCAAACGGCCCTCGATCCCACCTCAGGAGCCACCAACCGCGCAACGCTCATCAACTGGGCTCGCGGGCTCGACAACAAAGGAGATGAACGACCCGACGCAAACGGCAACGCGCAACCGACCACCAACATGCGCCCGTCGGTGCACGGCGATGTGATCCATTCGCGGCCGGTGGCACTTAATTACGGCACGGACGCTGCGCCCCAGGTGGTGGTGTTCTATGGCGCCAACGACGGCGCGCTGCGCGCAGTGGCGGGCAACCGCAGCACCGCAGCCACCACAGGCGCAGCTGCCGGCAGCGAGCTGTGGTCCTTCATGCCGCCGGAGTACTACGGCCGCATCAAGCGCACCTACGACGACACTACGCGCATCAGCTACCCTGACCTGACCCTGCCCGCCAACGCGCCGACGCCGCTGCCCAAGTCCTACGGCATGGACGGCCCCATGACGGCCTACCAGAGCGCAGACGGCAAGACTATCTGGCTGTACGCGGCCATGCGGCGCGGCGGCCAGTCGGTTTACGCCTTCGACGTGTCGAGCATGGGCAACCCCTCGCTGAAGTGGCGCCGCGGCTGCGACGAGGCCGGCGCTTGCACCACCGGCATGGAAGGCATCGGGCAGACCTGGTCCTCGCCCAAGGTGTTCCGCGCGCCAGGCTACGGCACCGGAAAGAGCCCCATGCTGATCTTCGGCGGCGGCTACGACAAGTGTGAAGACAACGACACCACGTTCACCTGCAACACCAAGACCAGCGGCAACCACATCTACATCATGGATGCGGATACCGGCGCCCTGCTCAAGACCTTCGACACCCTGCGCGCCGTGCCCGGCGACATCACAGTGATCAACGACGCCACCACGGGCCAGGCCAAGATCGCCTACGCGGCCGACCTGGGCGGCAACGTCTATCGCATCAACTTCATGGCCGACAGCACCAAGAGCCCAAGCGCCTGGACCATCACCCAGGTGGCCTCGCTCGGTTGCGACACGGTCACCACCTGCGACCCCAACCGCAAGTTCATGTTCGGCCCCGACGTGGTAGAGGACTCGGGTGCCTATGTGGTCCTGCTGGGCTCGGGCGACCGCGAGAAGCCCCTGCGCTACTACACCAACGCCTTCAGCGTGGTCAACCGCTTCTACATGCTGGTAGACAAGCCCACCGACAGCACCTGGCTGAGCAACGAGGGCGCCGCGACGACGGTCAACAACCAGACCGTTGCGGCCACCTGCGGCACCGGCAACGGTCTGCTTTGCCAGTCCTCCTTGCTGCACATCACCCGAACCGACAATCCGGATCCCAGCCAACTGGCCACCAAAA
>JAFECZ010000052.1 GCA_018241905.1 Pseudomonadota bacterium | reverse complement strand
CTATGCGGGCCTGGACAACGAGCTGTTCTACATGGACAAGACCATGATGGTCTTCGGTGACGCCAAGAAGGTGGTCGAGGATATGGGCAAGGCGATCGAGTGAAGGCAGCCATCGACCCGCACGCCGGCCCCGTCGGAAATGAAGGCCATCAATGACTTACACGTGTGTTAACTACTACGCATTGCTTGGAGTTGAACGCGATGCGAGTGAGGTTCAGATCAAGCGAGCCTTCATGCAGCGCCTTTCAGGACTTCCCGAGGGCCCCTGGCGTAGCCGTCTATGGCTGTGGGCGACCGGCGAGTCGAAGGAAACCTTGTGCCTCGCGCGTGACACTCTGATTGATAAACGCAGAAGGGCCCGCTATGACCAGAAGTTGGCAAGCGAGGCTTGGTATTGGATCCCAATGCAATGAATCTGCACATGTTCTGCGCATCGCGTGCAGCAGATATTGCGTCTGCCATGAGCAGTTCTCCTAAGTTGGCCACTGTAGAAGTGAGCTGCCTCAACAGTTCTGAGGTGAAGGCATGAGGCTGGAGGCGGTGCGCATACCTCAACGACTCAGGGCGTTTCCCGCCCAAGGGGCTGAGGTTTTCGACGTGACGATCGATGCCTGCGTGGTCAAGTCGATCGAACCGTCCCAGCAGGCTGCGCGCGGGACACTGCTCAGCGGGCTGGTCGATGCGCACGCGCACATCGACAAGAACTTCACTGTGCGTGAAGTGGGCGCGGCGGAAGGTGATCTCTTCGCGGCCATCGGGCGCGCGGCCGCGCATCGCGCCGGCTGGACTGCCGATGCGTTGCGTGTCCGGATGACACGCGCGCTCGATGATGCATGGCGCTCCGGCACGCGCGCGTTGCGCACACATCTCGATTGGCGCGACGCAAGCCCTCCAATATCGCTCGCGGTATTTGAGGCGTTGCGTGAAGCTTGGCGCGACCGCGTCGAGCTTCAGTTCGTTGCGCTCACGCCGCTGGATCTGTTTGCCGACGCGGAGGCTGGCGTACGCGTCGCGAGCACTGTGAAGCGTGCGGTCGGCGTGCTCGGCGCATTCATCTATCGCAACGAAGGCATCGTCCACAAGCTTGAGCGCGTGTTCGATCTCGCGCAAGATCACGGACTTGCGCTCGACTTCCACGTCGACGAAGGGCTGGACGCGCAGGCGACCGGGCTGCGAACCATCGCGCAACTTGCTATCGCACGCCGCTTTACCGGGCGCGTGACCTGCGGGCACGCGTGCTCCCTCTCGGTGCAGGACGATGCGGCAGCGCAAGACACACTGTCGCTGTGTGCGCAGGCCGGCATCCATCTGGTCGCGCTTCCAACCACCAACCTCTACCTGCAAGGCGCGTGGGATCGTACACCGCTGCAGCGCGGCATCACGCGCATCCGCGAGGCCGCATCGCTGGGCGTGCGCACCAGCCTGGCGACCGACAACGTGCAGGACGCCTTTTACCCGTACGGCAGCTACGATTTGATCGAGACCTTCGGGCTAGGAGTGCAAATGGCGCACCTTGCGCCCGCGTTCGATTGGCTGGACGCGGTCACGGTTAGCCCCGCCAGGGCGCTAGGGCTTGCGTGGGATGGGCGGATCGGGCCTGGCTGTCCGGCGGATCTCGTGTTGCTGGCTGCAACCGACGAATATGAACTTCTGGACCCGCGCGGACGGCGCCGGATCGTTATTCGGGCAGGTCACGTTTCGAACCGCTGGTAGGGCAACTACTGGCGAGTCAAAACGCGCATGCCTCCGTAGCGCGCGTTTGCAGACGTCCATGCTTACCATCTTTGGATGGCCGCCTACTGCAGCCGTCTTAGATCGAACGACCGGATGGCCAATTAGTGGCCGTCAGGCGGCGTGGCGGATCTTTGCACTTTCCCGCCACGCGCGAGGGCTCGCATTCGAGCGGACAGGCTGCACCAGCTTTAACGACTTTTTCCGGGCCCGCCGACCGGACCGTGCGTATTTCGGGTCGCTCCAGAGCGCCCTTGGGTTCAGTCCAATTGAATGTTCAGGCTCTTGATGAGAGTTTCCATCTTGCGAGCCTCGCTACGCGTGAACTCTCCGAACTGTTCTGGCGTCCCCAGGACGACTTCTGAACCAATCTCCTGCCACTGCGCCCTGAAGGCCGAATCCTGGAAGATTCCACGAATCTCGGCGTTCAGTCGATCGATGACTGGTTTTGGGGTGCCCGCCGTTGTCGAGATACCGTGCCACGCGTAGTACTCGAAGTTCGGGTAACCAAGTTCGCTGATCGAGGGAACATTGGGCAGTTGTTCGGAACGGTTTTTTGTTGTCACAGCGAGCGCGCGAAGCTTGTTCGTTTTGATGTGCTGCATGGAGCTGCCAAGGATGTCGAACATACTGGTGACCTGTCCGCCCATCAAGTCCACGATTGCGGGCCCCGCGCCTTTGTACGGGATATGCGTGATATCGACCTTGGCATTTGCCTTGAACAGCTCTGCGCCAAGGTGTTGCGGAGTTCCATTGCCGGCCGATGCGAACGTCACGCGATTTTCTGGCTTCTTGGCGTACGCCACATAATCCTGGAAGGACTTGATAGGGCTCGTTTCCGACACCTCGAGCACCAGCGGAAACTTGGAGATTTGAACAATTGGTGCCAAGTCCTTGACCGGGTCGAAGCCCAGCCGCTTATAGAGATATTGATTGGCCGAAAGATTGCCGCTGGCGGCCAGCAGAATGGTGTAACCGTCGGGCTTGGCCCGGACGACTTGCATGGTCCCGATGTTGCCGCTGGCGCCGGCCTTGTTATCCACTACAACGGGAACGTTCAGCCGCTTTGACAGTGGCGTGGCAATCAGCCTTGCCATCAGGTCCGTCGGCCCCCCAGGCGGAAAGGGCACGACAAAGGTGATGGCCTTTTCCGGCCAGGTTCCCTGCGCAAGGGCTGCGATTGGTAGCAGCAGCGCGGCGAGCAGAGTGAACTTCTTCATTGTTTCGTCTCCAGTGGTCTAGTTAGTGATTTCAGCGCGCGTCGTGCGAGTGAATTTGAAGCGCCTCGAGAAAACGCGACACCATGTTGTAGGCAGCAATCGTGGCCGTGAGTTCGACCAGTTGCTGCGGTGCGAAGTGCGCTGCAACAGCCGCAAAAATCTCATCGGCGACCTGCACATGCTGTGTCATCGCATCGACATAGGCCAGGACAGCTCTCTCGTGTGCGTCGAACAGCGCGCACTGCGACCAGTCCGCCAATCCTGCCAACTTTCCTTCCGAGACCCCTTCACTCAAGGCGATGGGCGCATGCTGGTCGGCCTCGTACGGCGCGCGGTTCAGCAACGCGACGCGCATGATGACCAACTCGCGCAGGGCTGCGTCCAGGCTCGATTTCTGACGAATGGAAGTGAGATACGCGAGCCAACCTTCGGCAACTGCCGGACTGTGCAGAAGCATCTGGTACAGGTGCAGGATGCTGCCGCGTTGGGCAACTATCTTGTCCGCCAAGGGGTGCACGTCATCGCTCTGAATGTCGGCGTACGGAATGCGAGCCATGTGTAGGAGGTCGGTGGGGCTTGAATGGCCGCAATCCTATCGACCGACCATCTATCCGTGAAGTTCATGTTTTCTATTGATTTATAGAATCAGGGCATGAATGTTTCTCCTCGACATCTGCGTATGTTCTTGACCCTGGCGGAGTCGCTGAACTTTAGTAAGGCCGCAGAACAGTTGTTCATGACACAACCCAGCCTGAGCAAGGCAGTTCGCGACTTGGAGGAGTCCTTGGGCCTCCCATTGTTCGAGCGCACCACGCGGCATGTTCGACTGACCGCCGGCGGCGCGCAGCTCGTGGCGGTTGCGCGCAGCGTGGTGGGCGAGTACGAGGCTGGTCTCAGGCGGCTGCAATCCTCGGCGGAGCGTGAGGCGAGACATCTGACCATTGCGGCATTCCCCTCGCTAGGCAGCGTTCTCCTCCCACAAGTGTGTGCCGCGCTGGAAGCACGCCACGCCGCGTCCCGCATCGCTGTCATTGACTGCAGCAACACAACGGCAGTGGGACATGTGTTGCGCTATCAGGTGGACTTCGCATTGGCTTCGGTCGCACCTTCCCACCCGGACCTGCACTATGAGGAAGTGGTTCGGGATCGGTTCGTTCTGCTCGCTGGTCGATATTGGAAGCGGAAGTTGAAGTCTGGCGTGAGCCTGGACGAGATGATTTCCTTGCCTCTCATCACCATGACAGATAACAGCACCGCAATGCGCTACATCAGCGCTGCATATCTGCAGCGGGGCATTGAGTTCCGGCCGAAGATGCAGTTCGACCAACTCGGCACAGTGGCTGCGTTCGTGGACGCGGGATTAGGCGTGGCGGTGCTTCCCTACCTGGCAGCCATGCCGTTGCGTCGGCTGCATCGGTTCGACATCGCGGACGGGCCGCTGCGCTCCATCGGAATCGTGACCCGGCGTTTGGGTAAGTCGACCGCGATGGCAGGCGATGCCATGGCGGAGGTGCGCCGTAGATTCGAGGAGCTGATTTCGCGTAACCCCGAGGGGCTACTTGCACCAACAAGATCGAGACGTTGAGGCGCGGCTCTTGCGCGCCGACGAGGTGATCAGATGGGTGGCTCTGACGTTGCGGGCGCCCAAGCGGCGCCTCGCGCCGACGAGCGTCCCGTGGGAATTGCCGCCGCCGGCTTCGAGTCGTTCGCGTTCACCGGCAAGACGGCCAGCTTTCGCGTCTAACTAGATGACGTTGCGAAAAGAGAATAGCCCATCCTTACTGAGCGCAGGGAGTGCCTTCAGGCTTCCGGCGCCGCGGGCCCGAGACTTGCCACACGATACAGGTCATGGGGCCGAATCATCTGTCGCACCGCCGCTGAGAAGCCGATGGACATAGAGGGAAATGTCGGCGACCAAGCGGTCGTCGTGGGTCGAGAAATCCAACCCCGTCAGCTCTGAAACTTTGGCGATGCGGTTGGCGATCGTCTTTCGATGTACGCCAAGTCGTTGAGCCGCAGCCTCGTGGGAACAGTTGACGTCGAAGAAGATGCGCAGGGTTTGCAGCAGCTGCTCACGGGTTTTCTCGTCCTCGTGAAGCAGGCGTCCCAGATTGAGCGCGAGGAACCGCTGCATGCCAGCTTCGTGGCGCAGGCCCAGAAGAAGGCCGAGAACGCCGGCGCGGTCATAGACGACGGCACCGCTGCGCTGCAGCTGCCGCGCCACGTCCAAGGCGATTTGGGATTCGCGGAACGCCACGTGGAGCTTGTGCGCGCTGGTACAGGCGCTGCTGCCGCCAATGAGCACCATGCGTCCGGTCAAGCGATCCTGCAGTCGACGCGCCAGCTGGACAGCAAGGCGCTCGATGTCGTCCAGCGCGCCATCGGTGCACAGGATGGCCAGGGACAGTCCGCGCAAAGCCACGGCGCGCACGCCGTGCGGCCGCACTTCGCCGATCACATCCAAGACCTGGCGGCGCATTGCCGACTGCAGCGGCTCTGCACCACCTCCTGCGGTGGGGCCGAGTTCCGCCACAAACAGCCTCAGCGGCCCCGACAGATCCAGACGGGCATCGGACGCGCGGTCCATCGCCGCGGTGCGGGTCGGCTCCTCCGATTGCAGCAGATCCCAGACAATTGCATCGATGGTCTCCGAGCGTGCGCGACTGGCCGCGCGTTGCTCCAGGCGATGCAGGGCGCCGACGATCGCCACCTGCGCCAGCGCGAGCCCCGTAAGGTCGGCCTGTCGGGGACCTACTTCGCCGAGCACCCAGGCGACCGTTTCATTGCCGACCGACATCGCGTGCGCGCGCCAGTTCGTCGCCTGCAGCGTCAGGGACTGGGGTTCTGCCGTGCTGTTGCGCTGGGCCAGCCAGATCTGGAGTTCGTCCAACATCTGCCCCTCTGGCGTCCCTTGCCCCGCATGGGCCAACAGGTGTCCATCCAAGTCAACCAGGAGGACTGCGGCGCCCAGGTAGCTGCTGGCCCCCGCTACGATCGCGCTCAGGCCTCCACCATCGAGCAGTAGCTGCATCAGGTCCTGCGTGAGTTTGGACAGTCCTTCGACTGTGTCGTTTCGCTGGTTGAGCGCCAGATTGGCCCGTGCGAGCTGCTCGACCGATTGCTTTTGGGAGGCGTAGAGCTCGGCATTCTCGATCGCAATGGATGCCAGATTGGCCAGCGCCACCAGGCGGCTGTTGTCGGCATCGGTGAAGGTCGACGCGCGCCGACGCCAGACTTCGAGCACGCCGATGGTCTGCTCGCGCCCGAGCAGAGGCGCCGCGAGAGCCGATCGCACCGCCTCCGCTTCCGCCAGATGGAAGAAGTCGCGGCTGATGGTGCCGCTGCTCACGTAGTCGTCAACGGAGGAGGGTGCCCGACGGGCGAGCACCAGACCTGCAAGTCCCTGGCCGGGGCCCATCCGCAGCACAGCGGTCTCCGGAGACATGTTGCCCACGCAGCGGCGCATGACAATCTCGTCGCCCTCGCGTAAAAGCACCCCGCAGATATCAGAGGACAGGAGGCGCTTGGCCTCCATCGTGATGTGCAGCAAGATCTCGTTCAAGTCATGGCTTTTGAGGATCCGTTCTGCGACGCGCTGGACGGCCTGCACTTCTTCCAGGCCCTGGCGCGCCAGGCGTTGGCGCTCGCAGGTTTGCATGGCCAGGGTCGCGTACTGCCGCAAGACCTCGAGCTCGTCGGAGGGCTCCAGCGTTCCGGAGGACCGCTCCACCAGGACGCCGACTGCGCCAGGCGTCAGCGGGACATAGAGTCTCCCCGGCGCAAAAGCACGGGGCGCGGTCCAGTGCTGCATCTCGGCGGGGACCACCAGTCGCGCCACGTCGTCCACTTCGTCGGGACTCGCCCATCGCCGCCAGATCCCCGCGGAATGCAGAAGCATCTGGGATTGCGCACCCGGAAAGAGCTGGCACAGCGCCTGCTCGACCTGCGTGACCAGCGATTCCGAGCGACCCAGCATGGCTGCCTCGCCAAGGGGAGACAGCAGTCCCGCCAAAGTGAGTGGTACGCGCGGGAGTGCACTCATCATCGTCGAAAAGTGGTTGGGCATTGCCACCAGTGTGCGACGCGCGGCCCCGGTGCACTAGGGGGAGACTACTGCCTTCAGGCGCCGCTGTGCACCCAGCTCGGCGTACAGCGTCGGCGCATCGGCCAACGTGCCACGCGCGTCGATCACCACCGTGGGGTCGAACGCGCCGCTGGCCACAAGGCGCAGCAGCTTGCGGCGCAGGCGGATCGCATTGCCGATGGCGAAGCTGACGCTCAGTTCGGCGGTGAAGGCCCGGGCCACGGGGAAGGACCAGCTCTCGGCGACGTGCGCGCCGACCGAGACTACGCGTCCCCGAGGCCGAACCAGAGTGAGCGCCGCGTCCAGCGGCCCGGAACTTCCGACCGCCTCCAGCACTGCATCGGCGCCGCGGCCGTCGGTGAGGCGGTTCACGAGGGTGGATGCCCCATCCGGATGCACCGCAAGGCTGCCCTGGGCGCGAGCGAAGGCCCGTCGACCCTCGCTTGGCTCGACGACAATCACGATGCCAGCCGCCAGCGCCTGCGCGGACAGGGCGGTCAGTTGGCCCACGGCGCCGCCCCCCATCACGACCACGGTGTCACCCGCCGCCACCCCTGCGCGTTCGGCCGCGATCCAGCCGGTTGCCAGGTTGTCGGCCATCAGCAGACCGGCCTCGGGCGAGCAACCGGCCGGCAACTCGCCCAGTGTGGTGTCCGCATGGGGTACCCGCACGTACTCTGCCTGTGCGCCCGACAGCGACGGGCCGAAGGCGGTGCCGGTGCCGAAGAAGGCCCGTTCGCCGCAGTGCCAGTGCTCGCCTTCGTCGCACCAGTGGCAGCGGCCGCACGCGGTGAAATCAGAGGACATCACGCGAGCGCCGGTGCGAAAACGCTTGACCGCGGCGCCGGCTTCGACCACTTCGCCGATGAACTCATGGCCGACCACCATGCCAGGGTGCATGCCCTGGAAGTCTCCGCGCACCACATGCAGATCGGTGCCGCAGATGCCGGCGAGCTGCACCCGCACGATCGCGTCCGTGTCTGCCAGCAGCACGGGACGGGGCACGTCGGCCACCTCGACGCGGCCCGGTTCGCGGTAGACGACGGCGCGCATCGTCAGGCCGCGCTCGCAGCCGGAGCCGCAACGCCCGGCGTGCTCGGAAGCTGGGCAAGTTCGTCGATGCGTTGGGCAATCCGCGCGGCCGCCTCGCGTAGTGCCTGAAGCTCGTCAGGCCGCAACGGCAGCTGCACCACCTCCTTCAGGCCGCGCCGATCCAGCCGCACCGGCAGGCCGACGCGGGCATCGGTCAGGCCATAGGCACCTTGCGGCCGCACGCAGGCGGCGATCACCTCATTGCTACCGCTGGCCATGATGCGCACCATCGCCGCGGCCGACTCGGCCGGCGAGAAGTACGCACTGCCCTTCTTCAGCAGCTTCACGACTTCGCCGCCCGATTCGCGAGTGCGCTCCACGATGGCGCTGAGTGTCGACGCGTCGAGCACCGATTCGATGTGTTTGCTGCCCACAAAGGCCTGGCTGAGGGGGATCACCATTTCAGGGCCGTGGCTGCCCAATGCTAGCGCGCGAACGTCCTGCGGCCGGGCCTTGCCCGTCAGGCCCACCAGCGAGCAGAAGCGGGCCGAGTCGAGCACGCCCGCCATACCCAGGACGCGGCTTTGCGCGAAGCCGGTGTACTGCGCCGCCAGATGCGTCATCTCTTCCAGGGGGTTGCTCACCACCACCAGCGTGGCGTCGGGCGCGTGCTGTCGGATACCTTCGCACACCGACTTCATGATGGCGGCGTTGCCCGCCGTCAAATCGGTCCGCGTCATGCCTGGCTGCCGCGGCTTGCCGGCGGTGATGATGATGTAGTCGCAACCCCGAAGAGCGGACAACTCGTCGCTGCCGGAAAGTGGCGTCGAGAAGCCGTAGAGACCCGCGCCGTGCCACATGTCGAGCGCGAGGCCGGCCGCCAGACCCGGCACCACGTCGACGATCGCCACATGGTCGAAGAGGTTGCTCTCGGCCAGCCGCAGTGCCGCCATGGCGCCCACATGGCCCGCGCCGACCACGCCGGCGCGCGGGCGCGGGGCGCCGCCGTTCGCGTCATCACGCCCGATCGCCCGGCCCTGCGGACCGAGCCCGTTGCGGCGATACATCGCGCCAGATACGAGTGGCGCAAAGGGCCGGGCGGATTCACTCGCGGCAGCGGTTGCGCCGGGGGGGCTGGCGCTTGCCGAAATGTCCTTCGCAGGCGGTACTGGCGCCGCGTGCGGCGGTGTCGGCGAACCCGTGGGCGCCGCCGGTGCGGCGGTGCCTGCCTCGACGATCTCCACGCCGAGTTCCTTGGCGCGATCGCGTGCCAGGGGTGTCAGGCGCTGTCCCGGACGAAGTAGCAGCCGGCCGCCTGCGGCTTCGACATCGGCGGCAGTGACGATGCTCATTCCTTGCCCTCCATGGTTTCGAGGACCTCGCGCGCGGCGGCGGCAGCCGCCTGAACGTTGCTTTCGGTGCCTGAGATGAACAGGCGGCCGAAACGACCGAGCGCCCGCACCTCGATGATGCTGATGTCGGCCGCCTTCTCCGCTTCGTTGGCCGCCAGCGAGACATAGGCTGCGGGGGAGACTTCCAGCACGTAGAGGCTCTGCCCTGGAATCAACAGGTTGCCCTTGCGCCATTTGTTGATGAGCTGCGCCTGATAGGGATTGACATTGGTCACGAACGCCGACGAGGCGATCTTGGGCCGGATGCGGTCCTGTTCCGTCAGTTGCAGGTATTCGAGCACCGCCTGGCCCGCCGCCAGCACTTCGGCCTGCGTTCGCGAGTGGATCTCCAGCAGGCCGAACTCGCGCTCCACCACCTGAAGGGCAGGGCGCACGTCCGCCGCCTTGAGCGCGATGTCCGCGCATCGAAAGATCTCGTTGCCGGGTGCGACCTCGATGTAGAGCTCGGACATGCCGGCGACAGGAACGTCGCCCTGGCAGGTGGACGCCACGTGCGCGGCCGCCTGGGGCTGCATGCGGTCGACGAAAGCATAGGTTCGAAGTTGGAAGGACATTTAGCTCACCGCAATTCCAAAAGGAGTAATCAGTTCGGCGTGGTCGTAGGCGTGCACCGGCCAGCCCAGATAGCGGGCGATCACGGTGTCGGCCTGTGGAAGGCGAAGCGCGCCGCCGGCCAGGTGCACGATGCCTGGCGGCGTGCCGCCGCATTGACGGCGGATCGACTCGGCGATGCGCTCGATGCCCGGGCGCAGCAGCGACGCCACGTCGGCCCCGTGCTCACGCTTGCGAACTTCCGCCTCTTCGATGCTCAACTTCAGTGCGCCCGCCAGGATCAGGTCCAGTTGATGGCCGCCGCCGGCCTGATCGCTGAGCGATACCAGTTCGCCGCTGCGGAACACCCCCACGCCCGTGGAGCCGCCGCCCACGTCGATCACGGCGCCGTCGCGAACCTGCAGCAGGGCATTGGCGGCCGTGACTTCATCTACCAGCGCGCGGCATTCGATACCAGCCTGCTGCAGAACGAAGTGGCAGGCGCGGCAGTCGCTGGATGGCACGGCTGGCGGGTGGGCGGTAGCGGCCTCATCGACCGTGATGCCCAGGGCGGCTTCGGCACGCGCCTTGAGCGTGCGCACGGCATCGACCGCGCCTTGAAAGTCCACCACCACGCCATCGCGCACGACCGTGGCTCGCACGAAGTCCCAGTAGGCCGGTCGTCCGTGATCGTCGAGTGCGGTCAGCACGATGGTCGCCGTGCCCAAGTCGACGCCGAACCGAGCCGGCGTGCGGCCTTCGGGGCTGCCGCGTAGGTGAAGCGATGCGTCGGCGAGGAAAGCCTCAACGCGGGCTTCCCCGGTCGACGCCTTGACCTTGCGGGCCGCTCGCGGGGCGCGACGGGTCGCCGCTTGCGCAGTTCGAGTGGCAGTCATCAACATCACAACCCCATCGTCGGCTTGTAGATGTCGCGCCACGGCCTGTTCTCGTGAGCGATGCGCTTGATGTTGATCAGGTGCATCGGCGTCACGTTGTCCGAGACGATGGAGCCGCTCCAGGTGCCCGTCCCCAGCATGAAGGATGGATCGGTGCCAGCGCTGAAGCCCATCCCGCCCAGCAGGCTTGGCGTGTTGACGATGATTCGCGAGGCGGGCAGGCCCGACAGCCGAGCTATCATGTCCTGGTCCTGACCGTGGATGCCCAGCGTGTGGCCTTCGCCGCCGAACCCCAGGATGGCCTGGCATTGGCGGTAGGCGGCCTCGACATCGCTGGTGCGGTAGAAGGTCAGCACCGGCCCGAGAATCTCGGCCGACAAAGGCACATGAGGGCCCACTTCCGTCAGTTCGGCCGCCAGCACGCGGGTCGTGGGCGGAACGCTCAGCCCGATCCTGCGCGCCAGTTCGACGGCTGTCTGTCCGACGGCGTCTGCATTCAGAGCGCCGCGCTCCCCGAAAAGCAGGTGTGCGAGACGCTCCTGGTCATCGGGCTGCAGAAACACCGTGCCGTGCCGCTGAAAAGCCTGCAGCGCCTGTGCGGCGATGGGCTCGTCCAGCACCACGCTCTGCTCCGCGACGCAGGCCGTGCCATTGTCGAAGGACTTGGAGGTGACCACCATCAGCGCGGCCTCCACCACGTCGGCGGCCGACCGGTGGATGTACACCGGCACATTGCCTGCGCCCACCGCCAGCGTCGGCTTGCCCGACGAATAGGCCGCGCGAACCATGCCCGGCCCCCCGGTGGCCATCACAAGCGCCACGTCGCGGTGCGACATGAGCTCGCGCGTGGCCGCGAGTTGTCCGCCGGACAGGCAGCTCACCAGGTTGGGGGGCGCACCGGCGCGCTCGGCCGCGGCCGCCATGATCTCCACAGTGCGCATGCAGCACTTGGCGGCGCGCGGATGGGGCGTGCAGACGATGGCGTTACCCGACTTGACCGCCGCCAGGCACTTGTAGATCGTGGTCGAGGTCGGGTTGGTCACCGGGATGATGCCGGCGATGACCCCCATCGGCGTGCCGATCGCGGTGACCCGGTTGACTTCATCCACCCACAGCACGCCCAGGGTGCGCATCGTCTTCATGGCGTTCGCGCAGAAGAGGGCGTTGAACAGGTTCTTGAGAATCTTGTCCTCGTAGATCCCGTAGCCTGTCTCGTCCACCGCGAGCCGCGCCAGTTCGGCTGCGCTCGAGCGCGCGGCGTCGGCCATGGCCTCGACGATGCGGTCGGCCTGCTCCTGGCTCACGCCCTGGAACGCCTCGAAGGCGCGTCGCGCGGCCTTGGCCTTGGCCCGGGCCTCGCCGATGGCGCTGAGTTCCGGGTCCATGTAGCTTGCTTCGCTCACGGTGTGGTGTTCCTTGTAAGGCGCCGCAGTGTTCGCAGGTCCTGCCGCAACAGGGTGCGTGCAATCGTGCGCATCCGCGGGTCGGTGCTGTTGCGCCGGCGCCAGAGCAGCGAGATTGCGTCTCGTACATTGGTCATGTTGGTAGGCGGTGAAAGAGGTTGCGGCACGATGGCTCCTTCAGGAGCGCGGCCGGGTGGCCTCAGCGGCTCTTGGGCAGGATCACCTCGACGTCCTCGTGCGGCCGCGGAATCACGTGGACCGACACGATCTCGCCGATCTTGGTGGCTGCTGCCGCGCCTGCATCGGTCGCGGCTTTCACCGCGCCGACGTCGCCGCGCACCATGACGGTGACCAGGCCGCCGCCGATCTGCTCGCGGCCGACCAGGCGAACGTTGGCCGCCTTGACCATGGCGTCTGCGGCCTCGATCGCGCCGACCAGTCCCTTGGTTTCGATCAGTCCGAGTGCGCCGCGCGGTCCGTCAATCACGGTGGACGTGGGGGTGGAAGTGGTTGCCATACAGAGTGCTCCTTTGATGAGGTTGGAAGCGGGTTGGAAGAGTGAGCCTCGCCAGCGGGTCGCTAGCGCTTGATGAAGGTGGATTGGCCGTCGAACTGGACCGCATCCACGATGGCGACGACCGCTGCATCCGTGGGGGCGGCGCTCCCGTCCGCGGACACCCGCGCGGCGCTTCCAGTAGTCACCAGCACGATCTCGTCGATGCCCGCGCCAACCAGGTCGATCGCGACATAGACGGAGGAAGGGTCGGCGCCGCCGGAATGGGACCCGGCGGGGTCCGAGGCGGGAACTGCCTCCAGCAAAAGCAATTTGTGGCTTGCGAGCCCCGCATCCTTGATGGATGCGACGACATTGCCGCGTACACGTGCCAATTGCATCTTTGTCTCCGTGGTCTCGTTGTCATTTCGATCTGCGCCGGCTGTGGGCCGAACGGCGAATCGCGCAACGTAACCATAGTTGCCGGGCCCGGGCGAGTCATTGGCCAGTGCGGCGCAAATCGCGGGGCAAATTTGGCCACCGTGGCCGTAGGCCGGATCCAGCAGTGCGGCTAAAGTTTTTGCACCGCCCGACAAACGGGTCCGCCCGGACGCCGTGGGTGTCGGGAAAGACAGGAGACAAGACGCAATGATCCAGGACAGCGACGCTCAGTTCCACGACACCGACGGGAACCCGCAGTGGGCCGAGACCAACTACTTCGGCTTCTACAACGCCCAGGAGAAGCTCAATATCGGCGTCTACGCGCTGTTTCGCCCGAATCTGGGCGTCGTGTCGTCCACCATCTGCATGAATTCGCGCCGCGTGGTCACGCACTGGGAAGCGGACTTCTGCGACATGCAGGCATCGCTGCCGATGCCCAAGCCGCACAACCTGCTGAACTACAAGCTGCTCAACGGTCTGCACATCCGCTGCCTGGAGCCCAACCGGGTCTGGCATATCCGATACGACGACGGCAAGGGCACCGAGATCGATGTGCGGTTCGGGGCCTTGATGCCCGCGTTCGACATCCATGACCCGGATATGGATCCGATGGTGGGGGCCAAGACCGAAGCTGGCAAGTTCGCCTGGGGCACCGCCTACAACGGCCACTTCGACTTGACGGGACGCGTCACTGGGAGCGTGTCCGTCCGCGGTCGCCGCATTCCGATCGATTGCGTCTCCACCATGGATCACAGTTGGGGGCCCCGGCCCGAGCGAAACAAGCCCACGATGACCTGGTTGCACGGCCACTTTGGAGACGACCTGGCCGTTCACGCCATCATGGGCTTCGATCCCAAGGCCGGCGGCAAGGATCTTTGGCTGGCCCATGGCTACGTGATGGAAAAGGGGCACGTTTTTGGGCTCAAGGCGGGGACCGGCCGTGTCGAGCGTCGCCAGGAGTGGTACGCCGAGCACATCGCGCTCGAGCTGACGGACCGCGCGGGTCGGGTGTGGACGCCGCAGGCGCGCGCACTCACGACCTTCCCCTGGCTGTGCTGGCCCAACATGATCACCTTCAATCCGCTCTGCGAATGGTCGATGTCAGGCCGCACGGGTCACGGCGAGGTGATGGAGTTCATCGAGCTGCCCGATCTCAATGCGCTCAACAGCGACGAGTCAACGCGTCGTCCCTCCCTTCCCCTGAGCCGCTGAGCGCAACCGAGGGCAGTCGCCATGGCTCGTGCCATCCTGTTCGATCTCGACGGGACGCTCGTGGATACACGAACGGCCTCGTGGGACCTGTTCGCCGAAACCAATGCGGCGTTCGGTCTTGGCATCGACACGCGCGAGGCGTTCTTCAAGGCTTTCGAGAGCAATTTCTTCGAATCCCTGGCCCGTCTTCCAATGGAGCCTTCCCGCCTGGAGACGGCCAAGCAGCACTTCATGCAAGCGCTGCGCGAGCGCTACAGCCCGCCATTCATTCCAGGTATGGCCGACGTGGTGCGCGCGCTGGCTCCGCATTGCATCATGGCGGTGGTCTCGACCAACGACATCGGCGCCATCCGCCGCATCCTGGTCAACGAAGGCCTGGCGACCTGCTTCTCACATGTGTTTTCGGGCGACGTGGAGCCGCGCAAGTCGGTGTCGATCCGGCGCTTCCTCAGTGGCCAGGGCTACGGGGGAAACCGTCTTTGCGCGCCCAGCTACCAGGCCGCCGGCGCGGACCACCCGCCGCTGCATCCCGACGATGTGGTGCTGGTCACCGACACCGTCGGCGACGTCGTGGAAGCCGTGGAGGCGGGTGTCCGGGCCATTGGCGTGAGCTGGGGCATGCACAGCGAACGCCAGCTCCTGGATGCCGGTGCTCAGCGGGTGGCGCTGTGGCCGCAAGAGCTGCTTGCATGGCTGCGCGGCAACGACCAGGACCTGTTGAGTTCGTCGGCGACGGCGTCCTCGTCGGCCTGCAGTTGTCACCTGTCAGCGACCAGTGGAGACGCCGTCGATCCCGCCGCCAGCGGCGCGCTGCGTCGCACCGAGCAACTGCAGCGCCGGCAACAGGCGGCGCAGCGAATCATCTCGAGTCCCACGGATACGCCCGCTCAATCGCAGCGGACGGAGCGGGAAGAAGAACTGCGCCAGGCACTGGCGCGAATCATGGGAGGGCCAACCTGAAGGCCCGTGTGTCAGCCGCTATTCGTTTCACTTTCAACCAACTAACTGGAGACAACGCCATGACAGTGATTGCGGAAGGATTCAACAGCTTCGAGACCTCCAAAAAGCCGATCGGCACGGTGAAATTCCTGCCTGATCCCAAGTCGGTGATTGCCCTCATCCAAAGCGGCAAGCTCAAGGAGCACATCGTGCTCGCGCAAGGCGGCACCACCACGTTCCTGGCGCCGGTCCTGAGCATGGGGTGCCTGGGCGTGATCACGCTGTCGGGTGCACCCGAATCCCATCTGGGCATCCTCTCTCGGGAGTTCCAGATTCCATGTGTCATGACCGCGCATCTCGTGAATGACGAGTCTCGCTACGTGACGGGCGGAGACAACGCGGCGCACTTCGAAACGATGATCAAGGCGCTCGATGGCAAGCGCGTGCAGCTCGACTGCGAAGGCGCTGAGACCGGCAAGGTCCTGATCGCCGCCTGAACCCCATTTCCTCGACGACAAACCGGAGACAAGCAAGATGGACTATCAAAAACGCTATCAGCCCGGGGACGAAGGGCTGCGCTTCCAGGACCTGACCTACATCGGCAACTTCAAGGGAATGCCGCCAGTGCCCGATGGCCTGCTGGGTGACCGGATGATGAAGGAACGCGCCAAATCCAAGGTGCTGCAGAAGGTCAGCAAGGAGGACGTGCTCAAGGACCAGTTCACGATCGATGAGCTCAACGACCTGAACAACTACCTGGCGTGGAACATCTGGGATGTCCTCGTGATGCGCGCCACGGAAGGGGCCTCGGGCATGATCCCGCGCCAGGAATACGAGATCCTGGCCTTCATGCAGGAGTTCTACCGTTGGCCCGAGATCTTGCGAATGACGACCGATGAGATCGGCGCGCAGGGTGTGATCGACATTGGCGCCAGCGCGCGCACCCAGATCGGCACCAAGGTCAACTGCGTGCATGACTGGTGCATCGGGGCGGTGGGCTTTGGCATGGGCCGCTGCGGGCTGCTTGCGCTGGAGGCCATCCAGGCGGACGACTACGTGGAGGAGAGCAACGAGATCCTCAAGTTCATGCAGCGCGTGCTGTGGGGCAAGCGCCAGGATGGCTGGCTGCTGAATTCGCAAGACGCGTACCGCTGCCTCATCCACGAGAAGCCCCTGCTCGACAAGTTGGCCACGCAGATTGAACGTTTTGAAGATGGCTCCCCGCAGCATGACGCGTTGATCCGGTTCAACGCCGCGGCTGAATTGCTGTCCTTCCTGGATCACTATGACTGCCGGCTCGGATTGGGCGACACCGGTCCCTATCCGCTGCCCAATGGCAACCTGCTGATCATCCGCGACCTCTTCACCAACGAAGAGGCTTTCGAGTGGAGTGACGTGTGCGACCACGAGAACATCCCGCATTGCTACACGATCGTGCTGGAGATCAACCCGAAAACCATGGGGCTGGACGAGATCCGCGTCAACGACATCTCCACCACCTTCACCCGTCCGAAGAACTACATCCCCAATATCGAAGGCGCTGCGGTGTTCGTTCGCGAGAAGTGGAACACACCCATGTCGGAGGTCTACCAGGTGCCGATCAAGGACTTGGAGAAGCGTCTCGCTGACATCCAGCAGGCCACGTTCAAGCTCTACACCAAGCTCTCCCGCCAGTCGCGCCGGACGTTGATCACGAACGGCTTCTATGTCTACTACATCGACATGATCCTGCCGCACCTGCGCCTGGCGGGAACTTACGACAAGGCCTGCACCGACTACAACTTCTGGGAAATGGACCAGCGGGTGTCCAACTACTACTACGACATCACCAAACGCGGATTTGCGCAGGCGGTGGTGCCGCAGAAGA
>JAFECZ010000529.1 GCA_018241905.1 Pseudomonadota bacterium | reverse complement strand
CTAATTTACGGAAACCTCTAGCATCCAGGTCTTCTTGTCGCGCGAGAGCCGCGCCAGACCTGGATAGCCATGAGCCAACGTGAACTGACCGCAGCCCATTGGGGCGTGTATGAGGTGGATCGAGACGCGCAAGGCCGCGCGCAAGGCCTGCGCGGCTTGCCCGAGGACCCCGATCCTTCGCCCATCGGGCTGTCGATGTGGGATGCCTACCGTGACGCGGTGCGCGTGCAGTGGCCGGCCGTGCGGCGCAGCTGGCTGCAGGATGGCCCGGGCGCGCGGCCCGAACTGCGCGGGCGCGAACCCTTCGTGCGCGTGCCGTGGGCCCAGGCCATGGACCTGGTGGCGCGCGAGCTGGAGCGCGTGCGCGGGGCGCATGGCAACGAGGCCATCTTCGGCGGCTCGTACGGCTGGTCGAGCGCGGGGCGCTTTCACCATGCGCAGAGCCAGGTGCACCGCTTCCTCAATGCGTTGGGCGGGTACGTGCGCAGCGTGGACAGCTACAGCCTGGGCGCGGCCCGGGTGCTGATGCCGCACATCGTGGCACCGATGGACGAGCTCATGGCCAGCCACCATGGGTGGGACGTGATGCGGGCGAACACGCGCCTGCTGGTGTCCTTCGGCGGCGTGCCTGCCAAGAACAGCCAGGTGACGGCGGGCGGTGCGGCCGAGCATCGCGTCCGCGCAGGGCTGGCCGGGCTCGCGGCAGCGGGCTGCAGGCTCGTCAACTTCAGCCCGGTTCGCGACAACTTCGATGCGCCCCACGGGGCGGTGGAATGGATTCCGATCCGCCCCAACACCGATGCCGCCGTGATGATGGCGCTAGCTTGCGAGATCGTTCGTGCGGGCCGGCATGACGCGGCGTTTCTGCAAAGCCACTGCGTGGGCTTCGAGCAGTGGGCAGATGAATTGAATGGCCGCCACGACGGCGTGACCAAGGATGCGTCATGGGCCGAAGCCATCAGCGGCGTGCCGGCGGCGACCATTTGCCAGCTGGCGCAGGACCTGTGCAGCATGCGTTCGCTCGTCAATGTCTCGTGGTCGCTGCAGCGGGCCGAACATGGCGAGCAGCCCTTCTGGGCGGCCGTGGCCCTGGCCGGCGTGGTGGGGCAGATCGGCCTGCCGGGCGGGGGCTTCGGCGTGGGCTATGGCGCGGCCAACATCCTCGGCAGCCCGCACACCAGGTTCGCCGGGCCCACGCTGCCGCAGGGCAGCAACGCGGTGAAGGACTTCATTCCGGTGGCGCGGATTGCCGACATGCTGCTCAACCCCGGCGCCCCCTTCGACTACAACGGGCAGCAGTACCGCTACCCGGACATCCGGCTGATCTACTGGGCCGGCGGCAATCCCTTCCACCACCACCAGGACCTGAACCGGCTGGCGCTGGCATGGCGCAAGCCCGAAACCATCATTGCGCACGAGCAGGTGTGGAACGCGCACGCCAAGATGGCCGACATCGTGCTGCCGGCCACGTCCACGCTGGAGCGCGACGACATCGGCTTTGCCACGCGCGAGCCCCTGATGGTGGCCATGAAGGCGCTGGCCGCGGCGCCGGGCGAGGCCATGGACGACTACGACATCTTCGCGGCCATTGCGTGCCGCCTGGGTGCCGAGCAGACCTTTACCGAAGGCCGCGACTCGGCGGCCTGGCTGCGCCATATCTACGAAGAGTCGGCCCAGCGCAGCAAGAGCGTCGCACTGCCGGCTTTCGACGAGTTCTGGCGCGCCGGCGAATTCCGCCTGCCGCCGGCCGCGCGTCCGGTGGTGATGCTGGAGGACTTCCGCGCCGACCCGCAGGCGCATCCGCTGAAGACGCCCAGCGGGCGCATCGAGATTCATTCGCAGCGCATCGCTTCATTCGGGCTCGACGATTGCCCGGGGCATCCGGTGTGGCGCGAGCCCACCGAATGGCTGGGCAGTTCGGCGGCGTGTGCGCACCCCTTGCACCTGATCTCGGACCAGCCGCACACCAAGCTGCACAGCCAGCTGGACTTCTCGCGCTACAGCCTGGGCAACAAGGTCGCGCAGCGCGAGCCGGTGGTGCTGCACTCGCAGGATGCGCAAGCGCGCGGCATTCGCGACGGCGACGTGGTGCGTGTCTTCAATGCGCGCGGCGCGTGCCTGGCCGGCGCCCGGGTCGACGACAGCACCATGCCGGGCGTGGTGCGGATCTCTACTGGCGCCTGGTGGGACCCGAGCGCGGTGGGCGAGGCGGATTCGCTCGACCGGCACGGCAACCCCAATGTGCTGACGCAGGATCGCGGGGCTTCCCGGCTGTCGCAAGGCTGCAGTGCGCAGTCCTGCCTTGTCGATGTGGAAAGATGGTCGGGTGCGGTGCCGCCCGTGCAGGCCTTTGCGCTTCCGCGCTTCGAGCCGCAGGGCTGATCAGTGCATGCTGGGCGGCTGGCGGCGTGGCCCTGGCGACGCGCTCAGCGCGCCCACTGGCCGATGAAGTGGTTGACCACCAGGCCGCCAACGAGCAGCCAGCCAAAGAGCATCGAGGCCAGCCACATCGGGCGCGTACCCGCGCGCCGCAGCGTGGAGACGTGCGTGGTCAGCCCCAGGGCGGCCATGGCCATGGCCAGCACCAGGTCGTCGACGGTGATGGCGGCGTGCTTCAAGGACTGCGGCACGTCCACCAGTGAATTGAAGGCAGCGACGGCGATGAAGCCGAAGGCGAACCAGGGAATCGTGATGCGCGCCCGGCCGGTCTGGCCGCCGGCGGCAGCCTTCGAGCCCCGCGAAAGCAGCAGCGCCACGATCACCAGCACCGGCGCCAGCATCATGACGCGCAGCATCTTCGTGACGACCGCTGCGTCCGCCGCCTCTTGCGAGACCGCGCCGCCGGCGACCACCACCTGGGCCACCTCATGCACCGTCGAGCCCACGAAAACGCCGTACTCGCGGGCGGTCCACTGGAGCAGCCCGTGGTCGACGCCCAGGTGATAGACCACCGGCCAGAGGAACATGGCCAGCGTGCCGAAGGCGACCACCGTGGCCACGGCAATGGTGGCCTGCTCGGCGCGGCCCTTGACCACCGGCTCCGCGGCCATCACCGCCGCGGCGCCGCAGATGGAACTGCCGGCACCGATCAGCAGGCTGGTCTCGCGGTCCAGGCCCAGCACCCGCGTGCCGATCCAGTAGGCGGCCAGGTAGGTGCTCGAGAGCATGACGACATCGACGAGCACGCCGGACATGCCGATGGAAGCCACATCGCCGAAGGTCAGGCGCATGCCGTAGAGCACGATGCCGGCGCGCAGCAGCCGGGTCTTGGAGAACCCGATGCCGTGGCCGGCCCTGGCGGCCAGCTTGGGATAGACCGTGTTGCCCACCAGCATGCCGATCGCGATGGCCAGGGTGAGGGTGCTCAGGCCGTTGCTGCGAAACCATGGCACGGTCCCCAGCCAGAGCGCCGCAGCTGCGACGGCCGCAGCCAGCAGCAGGCCCGGCGCGAGGGAAGGGGAGGCGGCAGTCGGTGCTGCTG
>JAFECZ010000528.1 GCA_018241905.1 Pseudomonadota bacterium | reverse complement strand
AAGGCCCCTGCAAGACCTTCGCGGGCAGCGCCTACACCGCGCCTGCGCAACGTTCATGACAGTCGCCCGGCCGAGCGCCGGGCGATTTTTTTTGGCCGCGCAAGCAAGGCGATAATCGCGGCTCTCATCCTCCTCGCGCAGGACGATGGAGACCGGGAGCGCCAGCTTCCGAATTCCTTCCGCATCCGCATGGCGGGTGCACACAACAAGCAAACCGGAACAACAAAACAGAAGCTGCGGACCCCGCGCCGAAGCACGGCAGGTGGCTGCATCGGCAACGCTGAGAACCCGAATCATGTTCTCCGTCTTCTCTCCTCGCCGCACCGGCACCTCGCTGCTGGCGACCACGCCGAATCGCTGGGACTGGGCGCTGCTGCCCATCGTGCTCGGCGTGCTCGCGGCGCTCGCCTTCGGCGCCATGCAGATGAGCCGGCCCTTCATCGTGGGCCAGCCGACCCCCATTTCGCTGGACCCGGCACAGCTGCCCTACTACCTGCTGCGCACGATATTGCGCATGTTCATGGCGCTGGGCTGCGCGCTGCTTTTCAGCTTCGTGTTCGCCACGCTGGCGGCCAAGTACCGCGCCGCGGAGAAGGTGCTCATTCCGCTCCTGGACGTGCTGCAGTCGGTGCCCATCCTGGGCTTCCAGGCGATTGCCATTGCGCCTTTCATCGCCTTGTTCCCCGGCAACCTGCTGGGGGTCGAGTGCGCGGCCATCTTCGCCATCTTCACCTCGCAGGCCTGGAACATGGCCTTCAGCCTGTACCAGTCGATGAAGACCGTTCCGCCGGAGCTGAACGAGGCTGCGCGCGTGTTCCGCCTGTCGGGGTGGCAGCGCTTCTGGCGGCTGGAACTGCCCTTTGCCACGCCGGGCCTCCTGTGGAACATGATGATGTCGATGTCAGGCGGCTGGTTCTTCCTGGTTGCAGCCGAGGCCGTGTCCGTGGCCAACCAGGACATCAAGCTGCCCGGCATCGGCGCCTACATCGCGGTGGCCATCGCTGACGAGAACGGGCGCGCCATCTTCTGGGCCATCGGCGCGATGCTGGCCGGCATCATCCTGTACGACCAGCTGTTCTTCCGCCCGCTGCTGGCCTGGGCCGACAAGTTCCGCTTCGAGGAAACGCAGGGCGATGCCGCCAACAACTCGTGGCTGCTCGACTGGGGACGCCGCAGCAGGCTGGTGCGTGCCCTGACGGACCGCTTCTGGACCAACATGCGCAAGACGCTCGGCTGGTTCAGCCATGCGTCCGCCAATGGGCGCAAGGCCGCACCGAAGGCCTCGGCTGCGGCCCGGGTGCTCGCCTGGGCACGCATCTGGGACGCCGCGCTGCTGGTGGCCGGCGTGGTCATGGCCTTCGCCTTCTTCCACTACGTGCACAGCGTGGTGGGCTGGCGCGAAGCCGCGCACGTGGTGGGCCTGGGCTTCATCACGCTGGCCCGCGTGCTGATCCTCATCGCGCTGGCCTCGATCATCTGGGTGCCGATCTCGGTGTGGATCGGACTGCGCCCCGCGTACTCGCAGAAGGTGCAGGCGGCGGCGCAGTTCCTGGCAGCCTTCCCGGTGAACCTGATGTTCCCGCTGGTGGTGTACGTGCTGGCCACCTACCGCCTCAACCCGAACATCTGGCTGAGCCCCTTGATGGTGTTCGGCACGCAGTGGTACATCCTGTTCAACGTGGTGGCCGGCGCGTCGACCCTGCCCAACGAGTTGCGCCTGGCCGCGCAGAACCTGGGCCTCAAGGGCTGGCTCAAATGGAAGCGCGTGTACCTGCCGGCCGTGTTCCCCAGCTTCGTCACCGGCGCCATCACGGCCAGCGGCGGCTCGTGGAACGCGAGCATCGTGGCCGAGTACGTCACCTGGGGCCAGACCTCGCTGGTAGCGGACGGCCTGGGCAGCTATATCAAGCAGATGACCGACGCCGGCGACTTCCACCGCATTGCCATGGGCATCGGCGTGATGTGCCTGTTCGTGATGCTGCTCAACCGCTTCTTCTGGCGGCGGCTGTACCTGCTGGCGGAAAACCGCAACAGCTAGGAATTTTGCGATGAAAGAACTCCTGCTCGATCTCCGAGGCGTCTCCAAGTCCTTCCGCACCGCGGACGGCGCACCGCGCATGGTGCTGGAAGGCGTGAACTTCTCGCTGGGCGAAGGCGAGATCGTCGCCCTGCTGGGCAAGTCCGGCTCCGGCAAGTCGACGCTGCTGCGGATCATGGCCGGCCTCGTTCCCGCCGATGGCGGCACCTTCACCTATCGCAAGAAGCCCATCCACGGACCGGTCGAGGGCGTGGCCATGGTGTTCCAGTCGTTCGCGCTGTTTCCCTGGCTCACGGTGCAGCAGAACGTCGAACTCGGCCTGGAAGCGCAAGGCGTTGCCCCCGCGGTGCGCCAGGAGCGAGCCGATGCCATGTTGGAGCTGATGGGCCTGGCGGGTTTCGGCGGCGCACTGCCGCGCGAACTCTCCGGCGGCATGCGCCAGCGCGTGGGGATTGCCCGGGCCCTGGTGACCAACCCCGACGTGCTGCTGATGGACGAAGCCTTTTCCGCGCTGGACGTGCTCACCGGCGAGACGCTGCGCACCGACATCCTGGAGCTGTGGGACAGCGCGAGCATCCCGACCAAGGGCATCCTCGTGGTCTCGCACAACATCGAGGAGGCCGTGATGATGGCCGACCGCATCGTCATCCTCTCGAGCGACCCGGGGCGCATTCGCAGCGAATACGTCATCGACGTGCCGAGGCCGCGCGATGCGGATTCGGCGCAGGTGCGCGCCATGATCGACGAGGTGTACGGCCTGATGACGATGCGTCCTGTGCCCGCCCCCGCCACCACCGCTGCCGCAGCGCCGGTGGTGGACTACCGCCTGCCGGAAACGGACGTCAATCGCATCGAGGCCGTGCTCGACCTGCTGGCGCAGGCGCCGTTCAACGGCCGCGCCGACCTGCCCCAGCTCGCGGACGAAGCGGAGCTGCCCGACGAGGAGCTCTTCCCCACCTACGAAGCCCTGGGCCTGCTGGGCCTGGCCCATGCCGAGAAGGGCGACATCAGCCTCACGCCGCTGGGCTACCGGTATGCCGAAGCGTCGCACACGCTGCGGCAGGAATTCTTCGGCCAGCAGTTGCTCATGCACGTGCCGCTGGCCGCGCTGATCCGCAAGGACCTGGAGGCCGAGCTTTCGGGCACGTTGGGCGAGGAGCCCTTCTTGTCGGTGCTGAAGGAATCGCTCGATGCCGAACAGGCCAAGCGCACCCTGGAGATCGCGATCGAGTGGGGCCGCTACGGCGAGGTGTACGAGTACGACTTCAACGCGGGCGTGTTGAAGCTGCCCGACGAAGAAGCGCAGCAGAACACGCAAGCCTGACGCGTCTTCAGGCAAAAACAAAAAAGCCACCCGAAGGTGGCTTTTTTGCTTCTTGCTTGCAATGAAAGAAGAACTTGGAGCGGGAAACGAGACTCGAACTCGCGACCTCAACCTTGGCAAGGTTGCGCTC
>JAFECZ010000527.1 GCA_018241905.1 Pseudomonadota bacterium | reverse complement strand
TCCATGAGGGCGGCCTCGGCCTTGTCCCACAGCTCGTCGGAGCCGATGCGGTGTTCCGGCCGCGTGGCGACCTTGTAGAGGATGTCCGTGAAGCCGAAGTCCGAGTAGACCTTGAGCAACTGGGCCGTGTAGGCCACGCACTCGTCCAGGATCTGGTCTTCCGTGCAGAACACATGGCCGTCGTCCTGCGTGAAGCCGCGCACGCGCATGATGCCGTGCAGGCCGCCCGAGGGCTCGTTGCGGTGGCACTGGCCGAATTCGCCGTAGCGCAGCGGCAGGTCGCGGTAGCTGCGCAGGTCGCTCTTGAAGATCATCACGTGGCCGGGGCAGTTCATCGGCTTGAGCGCGTAGTCGCGCTTTTCCGACTCCGTGACGAACATGTTCTCGCGGTAGTTCTGCCAGTGGCCCGTCTTCTCCCACAGGCTCTTGTCCAGGATCTGCGGGCCCTTGACTTCCTGGTAGCCCGTGTCGCGGTACACCTTGCGCATGTACTGCTCGACCTGCTGCCAGATGGCCCAGCCCTTGGGGTGCCAGAACACCAGGCCCGGCGCCACCTCGTCGATGTGGAACAGGTCCAGCTCCTTGCCCAGGCGGCGGTGGTCTCGCTTCTCGGCTTCCTCGATGCGCTGGATGTACTGGTCCAATTGCTTCTTGTCGGCCCAGGCCGTGCCGTAGATGCGCTGCAGCTGCTCGTTCTTGGCGTCGCCGCGCCAGTACGCGCCGGCCAGCTTCGTGAGCTTGAAGACCTTCAGGAAGCGCGTGTTGGGCACGTGCGGGCCGCGGCACATGTCCACGTATTCCTGGTGGTAGTACAGGCCCATGGCCTTCTCGTCGGGCATGTCCTCGACCAGGCGCAGCTTGTAGTCCTCGCCGCGGCTCGTGAAGACGTCGATCACCTCGGCGCGCGGCGTCATCTTCTTGACGACGTCGTAGTCCTGGGCGATCAGCTCGCGCATGCGCGCCTCGATGGCGGCCATGTCCTCGGGCGTGAAGGGGCGCTCGTAGGCGATGTCGTAGTAGAAGCCTTCGTCGATCACGGGGCCGATCACCATCTTGGCCGTCGGATACAGCTGCTTGACCGCATGGCCCACCAGGTGCGCCGTGGAGTGGCGAATGATCTCCAGGCCCTCGTCGTCCTTGGGCGTGATGATCTGGAGCTTGGCGTCGTGGTCGATGACGTCGCTGGCGTCGACCAGGCGGCCGTCGACCTTGCCGGCCAGCGTCATCTTCGCCAGGCCCGGGCCGATGGACTTGGCAACGTCGGCCACCGAAACCGGGCCGGGAAACTCGCGGCGCGAGTTGTCGGGAAGCGTGATCTGGATCATTTGAAACCTTAAGGAGAAAAACAAAAAGCGCGGATGGGACCGCGCTTTGCTTGGTTGAGACTGCTGGCGAAAAACCAGCGCGCGCGGCAACTACCGGCCGAGTCCTTCCTGGACTTGGCGGCTGAAGGTGCCTGCCGTAGTTCGCGGTGTCATAACCAGATTGCCTTTCTCGCCCTTGTTCGTTGACTGACGGATGAGGGCGCCATTCTATCTGCTGCGCTGCATTCGTGCCTTGGCCGCCGGGCGCAGGTGTTCTTCCGGCCCCACACTTTCCCGGGCGAAAAAAAGCCCGGCACGCGGCCGGGCTCAAGCTGTGACAGCGGAAATCCGTCGATCAGTGGAACTGCTCTTCCTCGGTCGAGCCGGTCAGCGCCTTCACCGAAGACGAGCCGCCCTGGACCACGGTCGTGACGTCGTCGAAGTAGCCGGCGCCGACTTCCTGCTGGTGCGACACGAAGGTGTAGCCCTGCTCGCGGGCAGCGAACTCGGGTTCCTGGATCATTTCCACGTAGTGCTTCATGCCCTCGCCCTTTGCATAGGCGTGCGAGAACTTGAAGGTGTTGTACCAGTTGCTGTGGATGCCCGCCAGCGTGATGAACTGGTACTTGTAGCCCATGGCCGACAGCTCGTCCTGGAAGCGGGCGATGGTGGCATCGTCCAGGTGCTTCTTCCAGTTGAACGAGGGCGAGCAGTTGTACGAGAGCAGCTTGCCCGGGAACTTGGCATGCACGGCCTGCGCGAACTCGCGGGCAAAGCCCAGGTCCGGCGTGCCGGTCTCGCACCACACCAGGTCGGCCACTTCGGCGTAGGCCAGGCCGCGGCTGACGGCCTGCTCCATGCCGTTGCGAACGCGGAAGAAGCCTTCTTGCGTGCGCTCGCCCGTCAGGAAGGGCTTGTCATTGGCGTCGTGGTCGCTGGTGATCAGGTTGGCGGCCTCGGCGTCGGTGCGGGCCAGAACGATGGTGGGCACGCCCATCACGTCGGCGGCGAAGCGAGCGGCCTGCAGCTTCTCGACGGCTTCGGCGGTGGGCACGAGCACCTTGCCGCCCATGTGGCCGCACTTCTTCACGGCAGCCAGCTGGTCTTCGAAGTGCACGCCGGCGGCGCCGGCGGCGATCATGTTCTTCATGAGTTCGAAGGCGTTGAGCACGCCGCCGAAGCCGGCTTCGGCGTCAGCCACGATCGGCAGGAAGAAGTCGATGAACTCCTTGTCGCCGGGATTCAGGCCGCGGCCCCACTGGATTTCGTCGGCGCGCTTGAAGGTGTTGTTGATGCGGCGGACCATGGCCGGCACCGAGTCGTAGGCGTAGAGCGACTGGTCGGGGTACATGGTTTCGGAGGTGTTGCCGTCGGCGGCCACTTGCCAGCCCGACAGGTACACGGCCTCAAGCCCGGCCTTGGCCTGCTGCAGCGCCTGGCCGCCGGAGATGGCGCCGAAGGAGTTGACGTAGCCCTTCTTCGCGCCGCCGTTGATCAGTTCCCAAAGCTTCTCGGCCCCGCGGCGGGCCAGCGTGTTCTCGATGGGGAACGAGCCGCGCAGGCGAACCACGTCGGCGGCGCTGTAGTTGCGCTTGATGCCCTTCCAGCGGGGGTTGGTGGCCCAGTCTTTTTCCAGGGCGGCGATCTGTTGTTCGCGGCTGAGTTGTTCGGTGAAGGATTGCGGCATGTTCAAGCTCCGAAGGGTTGATTGAAAACATTCGGCCGGTGTGGCCATGGCTCAAACTGTACCGCGATCTTCAACTCTTATGTCTTATAGAAGACTTATTTTTGATGTATATAAATCAACAACTTACGATGCATTTTTTCAATGCGAAATTATTTTTCTTGTATTGAGAAATTTTCTTGCGCCGCAGCAAGCCATTTTTTCGTGATGTAAGACGGCGTTTGCCTGCATGAAACCAAGGTCTTTCAACGCAGACGCATCCAGTCGCCGCTCGCAATCACGGGCCGCCCCGCCACCCGGGTCGGGTGGATCTCGTAGACGAGGCAATCGAGCGATCGGGAGCCGACGCACACCCGTACCTCGCGCTTGAGGTACTCGCCCTGATCGTCGGGCCGCACATCCTCCAGCCGGTCCAGCTGCGACACCAGTTCGGTCTCGACGCAATACACCTCGCCGTGCAGGCGCGCTTTGCCGCCCAGCCTGGCACCGGGATAGGCGCCCAGGTCGTAGAGCGTTCC
>JAFECZ010000526.1 GCA_018241905.1 Pseudomonadota bacterium | reverse complement strand
AGGCCTTGGCCCCGCCCCGAACAATCAATCAGCCGAGCCCCAGCAAGCGAACAGCGTTGCCCTTCAAGATCCCAGGCATCACTTCCGGCTTGAACCCCGCGTCCTCGAAGTCCTTCATCCAGCGATCCGGCGTGATCAGCGGATAGTCGCTGCCGAACAGGATGCGGTCCTTCAACAAGGTGTTGGCGTACTGCACCAGCTGCTTCGGAAAGTACTTCGGGCTCCACCCCGACAAGTCGATCCACACATTGGGCTTGTGCGTGGCCACCGACAGCGCCTCGTCCTGCCACGGAAAGCTCGGGTGCGCCATCACGATCTGCATGTCCGGAAAGTCGATGGCCACGTCGTCCAGGTGCATCGGATTGCTGTACTCCAGCCGCAACCCGCCGCCGCAGCGCATGCCCGAGCCGATGCCGCTGTGCCCCGTGTGGAAGATGGCCGGCAGCTTGTGCTCGGCAATCACTTCATAAATGGGCCAGGCCATGCGGTCGTACGGGTGGTAGCCCTGCACCGTCGGGTGGAACTTGAAGCCGCGCACCCCGTGCTCCTCGATCAGCCGGCGCGCCTCGCGCGCACCCATCTTTCCCTTGTGCGGGTCGATGCTGCCGAAGGCGATCATCACGTCCGGATTCTTCTGCGCCGCCTCGGCGATCTCCTCGTTCGGAATACGCCTGCGCCCCATGTTCGCCTCGGCGTCCACGCCGAACATCACAAAACCGATCTTGCGCTCGCGGTAGTAGTCGATGCTCTCTTGAATGGTCGGCCGCCGGCTCGAGCGGAAGTACTTGTCGGCCGCACGGTCGTACTCCTCGCCGTAGTTGTCGAACGGGTTCCAGCAGCTCACCTCCGCGTGCGTGTGCGTGTCGATGGCAATGAGGTTGGCAATGTCCATGCTCGTGTCTCCAGATTCCTCGGGTAAGTACTAGGCCTCAGGCCTCAAACGGTGCTTGAAATGGTTATTTCTCATAACCATAATCGATTCATACCGCGGATGCAAACCATGACCTACCCCGATCTTCAAATCGAGCTGAAGGACGACATCGCCGTCGTCCGCCTGATGCGCGCCAGCAAGCGCAATGCACTGTCCGACGGGCTCATTCTGGCCCTGCGCGACGTCTTCGAGAAGCTGCCGTCCAGCGTGCGCGCCGCCGTCATCGACGGCGACGGCCCGCACTTCTGCGCCGGCCTGGACCTGTCCGAACTGCAGGAGCGCGACGCTGCCCAGGGCATGCACCACTCGCGCATGTGGCATGCGGCGCTGGACCACATCCAGCACGGCCCGGTGCCGGTCATCGCGGCGCTGCACGGCGCGGTGGTGGGCGGCGGGCTGGAACTGGCCAGCGCCTGCCACATCCGTGTGGCCGACAGCTCCACCTTCTATGCGCTGCCCGAAGGCTCGCGCGGTATCTTCGTGGGCGGCGGCGGCTCGGTGCGCATTCCCAAGCTCATCGGCGTGGCGCGCATGACCGACATGATGCTCACCGGCCGCGTCTACGCCGCCGACGAAGGCGAGCGCGCCGGCTTTGCGCAATACCTGGTGCCCGAAGGCACCGCCTTCGACAAGGCCATGGAGCTGGCCCGCCGCGTGGCGCAGAACGCGCCGCTGACCAACTACGCGCTGATGCACGCGCTGCCGCGCATCGCCGAGCAGCCGGCCGACCACGGCTTCTTCACCGAATCGCTGATCTGCGCCATTGCCCAGGCCGCGCCCGAAGCCAAGACGCGGCTGCGCGATTTCCTCGAAGGCCGCGCGGCCAAGGTGAGCAAGGAATGAACGCTGCCGCAGCAACTGCTGCCGCCGCCACCGCGGCGGCGCCGCGCTACCGTCCGCTGGGCTTCGGCGTCACGCGCGGCGTGCTGCGCGACGGCACCAACGGCGTTCGCTATCTCGAGGCGGAAACGCCGCTGCTGCCCTACAACGAGCGCATCACCGACCGCCTGCTGTACTGGGCCGACGCAGCCCCCGACCGCACCATGATCGCCCGGCGCGAGCGCCTGTCCGACGGCAGCACCGGCGACTGGATCCACGTCAGCTACGCACAGGTGCTCGACAAGGCCCGCCGCATCGGCCAGGCCTTGCTCGACCGCAGCCTGGGCGCGGAGCGCCCGGTCGCCATCCTGTCCGAGAACAGCCTGGAACACGCGCTGCTGGTGCTGGGCTGCCTGTATGCCGGCGTGCCGCACTGCTCGGTCTCGCCGCCCTATTCCATCGTCAGCCAGGACTACGACAAGCTGCGCCACGTACTGGCCACGCTCACGCCGGGCCTGGTGTTTGCCGGCGACGAGGCGCGCTATGGCCGCGCCATCCGCCAGGCCGTGCCGCAGGACATCGAGATCGTGCTGGTCGACGGCCGCATCGACGGCCGCCGCAGCACCGCCTTTGCCGAACTGCTGGCCACCAAGCCCACGCCCGCCGTGGACGCGGCCATGCGCGCCACCGGCCCGGACACCATCACCAAGTTCCTCTTCACGTCGGGCTCGACCAAGCTGCCCAAGGCGGTGATCAACACGCACCGCATGTGGTGCGCCAACCAGCAGCAATTGCGCCAATCCATTCCCGCGCTGACGGAGGAGCCGCCGGTGCTGGTGGACTGGCTGCCCTGGAACCACACCTTCGGCGGCAACCACAACGTGGGCATCGTGCTGAACAACGGCGGCTCGCTCTACATCGACGACGGCAAGCCGACCCCGGCACTCATCGGCGAGACGCTGCGCAACCTGCGCGAGATCGCGCCCACGGTGTACTTCAACGTGCCCACCGGCTTCGAAGCCATCGCGCAGGCCATGCAGACCGATGCGCAGCTGCGTCGCAACCTGCTGTCGCGCGTGAAGATGTTCTTCTACGCCGGCGCCGCGCTGCCGCAGCCGGTGTGGGACAGCCTGCACCGCACGCAAGAAGCGGAAATCGGCGAGCGCATCGTCATGGGCACGGGCCTGGGCATGACCGAGTCCGGCCCCTTCGCGCTCTACATCACCAGCCCGCAGGTGAGCTCGGGCGACCTGGGCCTGCCGACGCCGGGCCTGTCGCTCAAGCTGGTGGACACCGATGGCAAGACCGAGGTGCGCTACCGCGGCCCCAACATCACGCCGGGCTACTGGCGTGCGCCCGAAGCCACGGCCGAGGCCTTCGACGAGGAAGGCTACTTCTGCACCGGCGACGCGGTGACCTGGATCGACCCGCAGGACATCCACCGCGGCCTGCGCTTCGACGGCCGCATTGCCGAGGACTTCAAGCTGGCCACCGGCACCTTCGTGAGCGTGGGGCCGCTGCGCGCCAAGATCATCGCTGCCGGCGCGCCCTATGTGCAGGACGCGGTGCTCACCGGACTGAACATGAAGGAAGTGGGCGCGCTGCTGTTTCCGACTCAGGCGGTGCGCAAGCTCGCCGGACTGCCCACCGATGCGACGCTGCAGCAGGTGCTGCAAAGCCCGGCGGTGCAGGCGCATTTCCAAGGCGTGGTCGACCACCTGGCCGCCAGCGGCACCGGCAGCGCCAGCCGCATTGCCCGCGCGCACC
>JAFECZ010000525.1 GCA_018241905.1 Pseudomonadota bacterium | reverse complement strand
AAGTACAAGGACGGCGAGAAGGCCGTCGTCGTCCCGGTCGGCGCGCCGGTCGTGAGCTTCAGGCCGGGCGACCGCAGCTTGCTCATCCCCGGTGCCAGCGTGTCCGTGACGGCGCAAGTGATAGACGGTTCGCCGACGGTTCAGCGCATCAATGCGGGGAGAGACGGCTTCGTGCTTCCCTACTAGGCGGCACTGCCGGACTGCCTACGCATGCCCGTGCGTGTGATGCGCATCCGGCACATGCGAATGCGTATGCCGCATCGGCTCATGGCGATGCGGATGACTGTGCGGCCCCACGGGCATCGGGTCATGCGTGTGGGTGTGGTGCCCGTCGTCGTGCGAATGGGCATGCTCATGCTCGAGTTCTTCGTGCTCGTGCTCGTGGCCGTGCGACTCCGCCAGGTGCAGCAAGACGCCCATGAGCATCAGCGCGCCGCCGATGGCCATGCCGGTGCTCAGCGACCGGTCGCCCAGGGCGATGGCGCCCAGCGCGCCGATGAAGGGCGCAAAGGCAAATACCGAGCCGGTTCGCGCAGCGCCGAACGCACGCTGGGCGAGCAGGTACAGCCGCAGGCTCAGGCCGTAGCCGCTCGCGCCGATGGCCAGCAACGCGACCGCCGCGCCCCAGCTCGGGGCCGGCTCGCCCGCGGCGACGGCTAGCGCGGCCGTGATCGCCACGCCAAGCAGGGACTTGCCCAGCACCACCTGCCCCGGATCTCGTTCGGCCAGCGCACGCGACAGCGTGTTGTCGACGCCCCAGGCAGCCGTGGCACCCAGCACTGCGAGCAACCCGAGCCCCTGCACGCCGCCGCTCAGGCCTCGATCCGAGACAAGCACGACGCCGCCGGCCAGCAGCAGGAGCATGGCGGTCCACACGCGGCGGTCCATCACCTCGCGATACAGCAGCCGCGCGAGCACGGCGGTGAACAGGGCCTCGAGCGCCAGCATGAGCGAGGCGCTGGTGCCGCTGGTGTGCTGAAGGCCCCACGCCAGCGCAACCGGCCCGATGCCGGCGCCGAAGAACGCCATGAGCACCAGGCGCGGAAGATCGGTGCGACGCACCCCGGCCTCGCGTTCGACCGGCTTGCGCAGCAGCGCGCCCACGACGGCCGCCCCGGCGTAGAGCAATGCCGCCGTCGAAAACGCACCCAGGCCGGCCCCGGCGCGCTGCACGAGCGGGGTACTGACGCCGAACAGCGTTGCGGCCAGGAGCGCCAGGAGGCCACCTCGGACGGCAGGGAGGTTCTTCATTCAGGCAATGTCCTTCAATGCAGATTTGACGTCGAACGGGACCGGATGTGAACCAATGTTGACGCCATGGATTGTTGTCAAGGTTGCTACATTTTTGTAGGATTATCTACATGCCAACTCCAGATTCATCGTGGCTCCTGCTGGTGGTCTCGCTGCCCACCTCCAGCGCAACGGCGCGGATGCGCGTGTGGCGCGGCCTGAAGGCACTGGGATGCGCCGCGCTGCGCGACGGCGCGCACCTGCTTCCCGCGCGGCCCGAGCACGAACGCGCCCTGCAAGATCTGGGGGACGAATGCCTGCGTGAAGGCGGCAGTGCCTGGCTCATGTCCGTGCAGCCTCGTTCCAGCGAAGACCTGGCCGCCTACCGCCAGCTCTTCGACCGCACCGACGACTACGCGGCACTGCGTACGGCCTGGAAGGAAGCCAACCGCGATCTCGCCACGCTCGGCACGCCCGAACTCGTTCGTCTGCAGCGCAAGCTGCAACGCGAGCTCGAAGGCGTGCGAGCCATCGACTTCTTCCCCGGCGACGCCAGTGCCGAGGCGCAGGCGGCATGGACCGATTTCAACAAGCGCCTCGAGACGCTGCTGGCGCCCGACGAGCCGCACGAGACGCAAGGCCGCATTCCAAGGCTCGACCGAGCCGACTACCAGGGCCGCACATGGGCCACCCGCCGCCGCCTGTGGGTGGACCGCGTCGCCAGCGCCTGGCTGATCCGCCGCTTCATCGACCGCGACGCGCGATTCCAGTGGCTGGCCAGGCCGTCGGACTGCCCCAGGCGCGCGCTCGGCTTCGACTTCGACGGCGCAACCTTCACGCACGTGGAAGACCGGGTCACGTTCCAGACCCTGCTGGCCAGCTTCGGGCTGGACGCCGATGCATCGCTCGTTCGCCTGGGCGCCATCGTCCATGTGCTCGACGTCGGCGGCGACCCGGTTCCCGAGGCCAAGGGCTTCGAAGCCGTGATGGCCGGCGCTCGCGAGCGCCTGGCGGATGACGACGACGCGCTCCTGGGCGAGATGGGCACGGTGCTCGATTCGCTCTACGCGCACTTCCAGCGCGAAGCCCGCCGCAGCGGCAGCAACGACAAGTCGGAGACGCGATGACCGATACGGCAGACACCGGGCACTCCCGGCCCACCTACTCGCTGTGGCAGATCGTTCGCTACATGCTGGCCCTGGGCACCTGGGGGTTCGGCGGCCCGGTTGCACTGGCCGGCTACATGTACCGCGACCTGGTGGAAAGAAGGCACTGGATCTCGGAGGGCGAGTACAAGGAAGGCATGGCCCTGGCGCAGCTGATGCCCGGGCCGCTGGCCGCGCAGCTGGCCATCTACCTGGGCTTCGTTCACTACCGCCTGGTCGGCGCCACGCTGGTAGGCCTGGCGTTCGTGCTGCCTTCGTTCGCGATGGTCGTGGCCATCGGCGCGGCCTACAAGGCCTTCGGCGGCATCGCGTGGATGCAGGCCGTGTTCTACGGCGTGGGCGCCGCGGTGATCGGGATCATCGCGATGAGCGCCTACAAGCTCACGACCAAGAACATCGGCCGGGACAAGCTGCTGTGGCCCATCTTCGCGGCGAGTGCGGCAGTCACGGTGATCACCAAGTCCGAGATCGTCTGGGTCTTCCTGGGAGCCGGCGTCCTGGTCTGGCTGGTGCGCGCGCCGCCCAAGCGGTTCTCGGGTGGCAGGGTGAACAGCCTGGCGGCACCCATCGCGGCCTTCTTCGCGCTCGATGCCCTGGACTGGCACAGGCTCGGCGAGATCGGCGCGTTCTTCGCCTATGCCGGCAGCTTCGTGTTCGGCAGCGGCCTGGCCATCGTGCCCTTTCTCTACGGCGGCGTGGTCCAGGAGCATCACTGGCTGACGGACCGGCAGTTCGTCGATGCGGTGGCTGTCGCCATGATCACGCCCGGGCCGGTCGTCATCACGACGGGGTTCATCGGGTTCCTGGTGTCCGGCTTCTGGGGTGCGGTGGTTGCGGCCGCGGCGACCTTCGTGCCGTGCTACCTCTTCACCATCGTGCCGGCGCCGTATTTCAAGAAGCACGGCAAGCGCCCGGGCATCGTGGCCTTCGTCGACGGCGTGACGGCCGCGGCCATCGGGGCGATCACCGGGGCGGCGGTCGTCATCGGCCAGCAGTCGATCACCGACATCCCCACGGCCTTGCTGGCACTGGTCACCGTGGGCGTGTTGTGGCGCTTCAAGAAAGTGCCCGAGCCCGTTGTCGTGGTCGTTGCGGCGCTGGCCGGGCTGGTGCTGTATCCGCTGGCCGTCCACGCGTG
>JAFECZ010000524.1 GCA_018241905.1 Pseudomonadota bacterium | reverse complement strand
ACTGGGGGCGCCTGGATGTGCTGGTCAACAACGCCGCCATGCGCAACTACTCGGCCGCGGCCGATGCCAGCCCCGAGGAGTGGCAGGCCATGGTCGCGGTCAACCTGGTGGGCATGAGCAACTACTGCAGGGCGGCGCTGCCGGCGCTTCGCGCAGCGGGCCGGGGCAGCGTGGTCAACGTGTCGTCGTGCTACGCCGTCACCGGGCGGCGCGGCATGGCGCTGTACGACGCCACCAAGGCGGCGCAGCTGGCCTACACGCGCAGCCTCGCGTTCGAGGAGGCACCCAACGGCGTGCGCGCCAACGCCATCTGCCCGGGCTCGACCCTGACCGACTTCCACCTGGGGCGCGCGCGCAGCGCAGGCAAGAGCACCGAGCAGCTGCGCACCGAGCGCAAGGACACCTCCCTGATCGGCCGCTGGGCCGACCCGATGGAGATCGCCCATCCCATCCTGTGGATGGCCTCGGAAGAAGCCTCGTTCATCACCGGCACCACGCTGCTCGTCGACGGCGGGCTGCACATCATGTGACGCGCAAGGCCATGTCGACCCCCACACTACAGGCCCGAGTCCACGCGCTGCGCCTCGAGGCCGAGGGCATCATCAGCGTCGAGTTCCAGCCCGCCGGCGAAGGCGTGGTGTTCCCGCCCCACAGCGCCGGCTCGCACATCGACCTGCATCTGCCGGGCGGCCTGATGCGAAGCTATTCGCTGTGCAACCCGGCCGGCGACGGCGGCCGCTATGTCGTCGGCGTGCAGCTCGACCGCACCAGCCGCGGCGGCTCGCGTTATGTGCACGAGCAGTTGCGCGTGGGGCAGGTGATCGACATCTCGGCGCCGCGCAACAACTTCGCGCTGCACGAGGACGCGCCCAGGAGCGTGCTGGTGTCGGGCGGCATCGGCATCACGCCGCTGTGGTGCATGCTGCAGCGCCTGCTGGCGCTGGGCAGGCCGGTGGAGCTGATCTACTGTGCGCGCAGCCGCGCGGAAGCCGCCTTTGCCAAGACCATTGCCGCGCTGGAGCCGGGGCGTGTGTCGGTGGCCTGGCATTTCGACAGCGAGAAGGGCGCCCCGCCCGACCTGACGGCGTTGCTGGCCAATCGCGGTGCGGACACCCACTACTACTGCTGCGGCCCCGGGCCCATGCTCGATGCGTTCGAGACCGCCTGCGAACGGCACGGCTATCCCAACGGCCACATCGAGCGCTTCGCCGCCGTGGCGATGGAACCCTCGGCGGCCGCCAGCGGCAGCTTCGAGGTGGCGTGCAAGAAAAGCGGCAAGACTGTGCAGGTGGCGCCTGGCCAATCCATCCTCGACGCGCTCATCGGCGCGGGCCTGAACCCCGACCACAGCTGCAAGGAAGGCGTGTGCGGCGCTTGCGAAACCGCGGTGATCGGATTCGACGGCGGCCTGGAGCACCTGGACAGCATCCTCACCAGGAAGGAACACGAGTCCGGCAAGACCATGATGATCTGCGTCTCGCGCTGCACCGGCAGCAGGCTGTCGCTCGATATCTAGCCGCGCCCGGCGGATTCGCTGGCCAGTCGGAACATGGTCCTGCGGGTATTTCGAAACGACGGCCGCACCCTCGAGCTCCATGCCGTCTCCCGGACCGCCAGCCACGGCGCGCTGCCGAAGGCTTCGAGCCCAGCCAGGTCGTAGCAGGCGTAGTAGCGCGGCGAGCCGCCGGCATCGACGTACCTGGCTGCGCGCACCACGCCCGGCACGGCGGCCAGGCCGGGCAGATGCTCCTGGCCATACCAGGCATTGAAGTCGTCCTCGGCCTGCGGCAACACGTCGGTCTCGACGATGTAGTGAAAGCGCGGCGTCTCGCCCGGCGAGGCGCCCGCAAGCGCTTGCACGCATTGCAGGCGGGCCCATTGATACGTCGATGCCGGCACCTCGGGGGAAGGCGGCTCCCAGAGGCAGGCGTACATGAGCGGAGCCTCCAGCGCCCGCCACAGCCGAAGCGAAGATGGCGATGTGCGTGCCAATGCCGCGGCGCTTGCCGCGTCTTGCGAATCCAGCTTCAACAGCCAAAGGTCCTGCATCGATGGCTCCCTGTTCAGTGCGCGACGTTCAGCGCCACCAGCAGGCGCGACACCATGTTGTAGGCCGCCACCGTTGCCACGACCTCGACCACGCCCCTGGCATCGAAGCTGGCGCGCAAGCGCTCCATCAACGAGTCGGGCACGACGATGTTGCGGGTCATGGCGTCGGTGAGTTCGAGCACCAGCAGCTCCTGCGGCGCAAACACCGCCGACAGGCCCGGCTCGCGCACGGCCTGGATCTTCTCGTGACTCACGCCCGCCTTCTGCGCATGCGGCACGTGGGCATCGAACTCGAAGGTGGCGCCGTTGAGCACGGCCACCCGCAGGATCATCAGCTCGCGCAGGTCGGCCGGAACGCCGGTCTCGTTGCGCACCGCGGTCAGCAGCCGTTCCCACCCCGAGGCGATGGGGCCGCTGTTGAGCAGCACCTGGTAGAGCAGCGAGATGCGGCCCCGCTCAGCCATGATCCGGCTTTCGATGCCGGCCAGTTCGGCGCGCGTGCCGGGCTCGACCAGCGGGACGCGGATGTTGCTTGTGCTGCTCATCAGTCGGCCTTGATGTTCTTGGCGCGAATCAGCTTGGCCCACTTGTCGGCGTCGCGTGCCTGCAGATCGGCCAGCTCCCTGGGCGTGGAGGGGGCGGGCTCGGTGCCGGCCTTGAGCAGCTTGTCGCGCACCACGGGCGTGGCCAGCGTCGCGCGCAGTGCCTTGTTGAGCGCATCAATCACGCTGGCCGGCGTCTTGGCGGGCGCGTACAGCGCGTACCAGTTGTTCGTGTCCACGCCCTTGATGCCTTGCTCTTCCAGCGTCTTCACGTCGGGCAGCGAAGGATGGCGCTTGCTCGAGGCCACGCCCAAGGGCTTGAGCCGTCCGCTCTGCACGTAGCCCAGCAGCCCCGTCACGTCGCCGAAGAAGCCCCCGACCTGCCCGCCCATCAGGTCGGTGATGGCCGGGGCCGCGCCCTTGTAGGGAATGTGCATGAGCTTGGCGCCCGTCGCATCGGCCAACTGCTCGATGGCCAGGTGCGGAATGCTGCCGGTGCCCGACGAAGCCATGGCCGTCGGCTCGGCGCGCCTCTTCGTGGCGGCCACGAACTCCGCGGCGTCCTTGGCCGGGTCGTTGGCCTGCACGACCAGGACTTCGACGTTGTTGACCACCAGCGACACCGGCGCGAAGTCGCGCTGCATGTCATAGCTGAGTTTCTCGTAGAGGGAGGCGTTGATGGCAGCCGCCCCCACGCTGGTGAACCACAGCGTGCTGCCGTCGGGCGCGGACTTGGCCACGTCCACTGCGCCGATCGCGCCGTTGGCGCCGGGCTTGTTGTCGACGATCACGGTGCGCCCGAGCTCCTTGCCCAACTGTTCGGAGATCGTGCGGGCCACGGTGTCGACCGGGCCGCCCGGCGTGAACGAAACGACGATGCGGGTCGTCTTGGCCTGGGCCGCCGCGGGGCCGCATGCCAGGGCGGCGATGCCCATGCATGCGCCTGCGAG
>JAFECZ010000523.1 GCA_018241905.1 Pseudomonadota bacterium | reverse complement strand
CACGCCCACGTCCAGCCCACCGGCCAGCGGATTGGGGTAGGGCTGGCCGCTGGCACCGAACTGCAGGCGAAAGGCCCCTTCCATCAGCAGCGCGATGCCGAAGGTCAGCAGCAGCGCGTACACATGGTCCAGGCCGTAGAGGCGCCGCAGGAACAGGCGCTCGAGCACCACCCCAAAGCCGCCCACCACCAGGGGCGCGAGCACCAGCGCCCACCAATAGCCCAGGCCCAGGTACTGCAGGGCGGCCCAGGCCACGAAGGCGCCGAGCATGTACTGCGCCCCGTGCGCGAAGTTCACCACGTGCAGGAGCCCGAAGATGATCGAGAGCCCCAGGCTCATCAGCGCGTAGAAGGCGCCGTTGATGAGCCCGACCACCAACTGGCCGACCAGGGCCGCGGTGGGAATGCCGAAGATGCTGTCCATGTCGTGTCCGTTCTCAAAGTCCCACCAGCGCCTCGACCTCGGCGCGGCGGGTGGCCAGTTCGTCCTGCCGGAAATGGCCCGCCACGCGTCCTTCCTCGATGACGTAAAAGCGGTCAGCCAGCGAGGCGGCGAAGCGGAAGTTCTGCTCCACCATCAGCACGGTGAAGCCGCGCTCGCGCAGCAAGCGGATGGTCTGGCCGATCTTCTCGACAATGACCGGGGCCAGGCCCTCGGTAGGCTCGTCCAGCAGCAGCAGCCGGCAGCCCGTGCGCAGGATGCGGCCGATGGCCAGCATCTGCTGCTCACCGCCCGACAGGCGCGTGCCCGGGCTGCGCCGGCGGTTGTGCAGGTTGGGGAAGATCTCGTAGATCTCCTGCACCGACAGCCCACCCGGGCGCAGCACGGGCGGCAGCAAAAGGTTTTCCTCGGTGGTGAGGCTGGCGAAGATGCCCCGCTCCTCGGGGCAATAGGCCACGCCCAGGCGGGCGATGGCTTCAGGCGGCATGCCGGTGGTGGGGCGTCCTTGCACCTCGATCAGGCCCTGGCGGCGCGCCAAGAGCCCCGTGATGGCGCGCAGCGTGGTGGTCTTGCCCGCGCCGTTGCGGCCCAACAGACACACCACCTCGCCCTCGCGCACCTCCAGGTCGATGCGCTCCAGGGCCAGCGTCTCGCCGTACCAGCCGCGCAGGCCCTGCACCTTGAGCATCCGCCGCTCGCCGCCAGCGCGTGTCGCTTCAAGCATGGCCCGCACCTCCCACATAGGCTTCGATCACGCGCTCATCGCGCGAGACCTCGTCATAGCTGCCCTCGGCCAGGACCTGCCCGGACTGCAGCACCGTGACCCGCTCGCACAGCTCGGAGATCACGCGCATGTTGTGTTCCACCATCAGCACGGTGCGGCCCTTGGCGACATCGCGAATGAGCTCGACCACCGGGCCGATGTCCTCGTGGCCCAGGCCCGCCATCGGTTCGTCCAGCAGGATCATCTCGGGCTCCAGCGCGATGGTTGTCGCCAGCTCCAGCGCGCGCTTACGCCCGTAGGGCAGCTCACCGGCGCGCGTGTCGCGCCAGCGCGTGAGGCCCACGCGCTGCAGCAGCGCCATGGCCGGCTCGTCCAGCGAGCGCAGCACCCCCAGCGAGCGCCAGAAGGCGAAGGTGCCGCCGCGCTTGCGCTGCAGCGCAACGCGCACGTTCTCCAGTACCGTCATCTGGCCGAACACCGCCGAGATCTGGAACGAGCGCACCAGGCCCGAGCCGGCCACGCTGGCCGGATCGCTGCGCGAGATGTCGCGGCCGTTGAAGATCACCTGGCCCGAACTGGGCGACAGAAAGGTGGTCAGCAGGTTGAAGCAGGTGGTCTTGCCCGCGCCATTGGGGCCGATCAACGCGTGCACCGAGTGGCGGCGCACCGCCAGGTCCACGTCCTTGACCGCGTAGAAGCCGCTGAACTGGCGGCTGAGCTTGCGCGCCTCCAGGATCGTGTCATTGCTCGCCGCTGCTTGCATGGGCTGCGCGCCTCTCAGAGATACGCGTGGGTCGAGCCGCCATCGACCAGCAGCGATTCGCCGGTGATGGACTGGGCTTCGTCCGAGGCCAGGAAGCACGCCGCGCGCGCTACATCCTCCACCGAGGACAGGCGCTGCATCGGCGTCTTGGCAATGCGCAGCTTGACCTTCTCGGGGTCGACGTTGATCTTGACGCCTTCGGTGGGCACCGAGCCCGGGCACACCGAGTTGACCCGGATGCCGCGCGGGCCCAGCTCCGCCGCGGCGCAGCGCGACAGACCCAGCACCCCGGCCTTGACGCCGCCATACACCATGCCCTGGGGCATGCCGATGAAGGCGGCGGCCGAGGCGATGTTGACGATGCTGCCGCCGGCCTCCATCGCGTCGGCCGCCGTCTGGATGCCCCAGACGATGGAGTTGAAGCCGGTGCCCACCATGCGCCCCAGCATCTCCGGCGTGATGTCGGCGATGGGGCCGTAGCGCACCCAGATGGCGTTGTTGACCAAAATGTCGAAGCGGCCGAACCGCTGCTTCATGATGCCGATGGCGGCAGTAAAGGTCTCACGGTTGGCCACGTCGCCGCCAAAGGCCATGGCACGTCCGCCCGCGGCCTCGATCGCGGCGGCTGCATCCTGGGCCAGGTCCTCGGCGCGATCGAGGATGCCGACAATGCCGCCTTCAGCGCTGATCGCCTCGACGATACCGCGTCCAATGCCGCGCGCACCGCCGGTCACGAGTGCGACCTTGCCTTCGAAACGTCGAGTCATGGGAAGTCCTTGCAAATCTGGAAATGGAAAAGGAAGCGAAAGCCAGGCGGGCTCAATGGCCCAGCTGCCTGTCGTCGAATCGGGCTTCGGGCAGGCCGCGCACGCCCAGCTCGCGCACCGCGAACACGGCGCCCGCCTGCGGGTTTTGCGAGCGCAGTAGGTTGCCACTGTCACGGATGGAGGTGAGGTACAGCACATCCAGCTCGGGACCGCCGAAGCAGGGGCAGGTAATGAAGGCGTCCGGCGCGAAGTCGATCGCGCTCAGCAGGCTGCCGTCGGGGGCGAAGCGCGCGAGCTTGCCCGCCAGCACCAGCGCCACCCAGAGGCAGCCGTCGGCATCCACCGTGGCGCCGTCGGGCGGCGAGCCCAGGGGTCGCGTATCGATCAGCACCTGCGCGCGGCCGCACTGGCCGGTCACCGGGTCGTAGGCATAGCGGCGGACCTCGTGGGTGGGGCTGTCCGCAAAGTAGAGCCAGCGCCCGTCAGGGCTGAAGCATGTGGCGTTGGCCAGGCTCACGCCCCCGTCCAGCGTGCGCACGCAGCCGTCCGCGCCCAGCTGGTAGAGCGCGCCCAGAGGCTCATGGCGCCCCATGGTCATGGAGCCGACGACAAAGCGGCCGCCGCGGTCCGTGCGGCCATCGTTCAGACGCATGCGCTCGCCCGGGTGCGTCAGTCGCTCGCCAAAGCGGGTGAGCGAGCCCGAGGCGGTGTCGAGCAGCTGGAATTCATCCTCGAGCGCCAGCAGCAGTCGCCCGCTCTCGCACAGCGCGATCGAGCCGATGTGCCCGGGCGCCTCCCACTGCGCGTCCAGGCGCGTTGCCGGCGTGTGGCGGTACACGCGCTGGCTGCGCCCGTCGATCCA
>JAFECZ010000522.1 GCA_018241905.1 Pseudomonadota bacterium | reverse complement strand
AGACCGAGGAGATGCACACGATGGAGCCGCTCTTGGCCGCGCGCATCGCGGGCAAGACGGCCTGCGACATGTACAGCGTGCCGCGCAGGCTCACATCCAGCACCGCGTCGTAGTCCGCGCCGGTGATGTCGGCGGTCTTGCGCGGCTGCGTGATACCGGCATTGTTCACGAGGATGTCGACGCGCCCGCACTGCTCGACGGCCGCCTTGGCGGCGCGCTCGCACGAGGCCTTGTCCGTCACGTCGGCCACCAGGCCCACGTGCTGCGGTCCCAGCTTGGCCGCGGCGCCGGCCGGGTCGGCGCGTTCGAGGTCGACGATCACGACGCGCGCGCCTTGCGCCGCCAGCATGCGGGCGGTCGAAAAGCCCAGTCCGTTGAGACCGGCGCCGCCGGTGATGAGGGCTACTTTGTCGGTGAGAAGCATGTGGATCTCCAAATTGGGGGGGTTGGGTGGGTGAATGCAGGGACTGGATGCAGAGGTCTGGCGCGGGCCTTCAGCCCAGCCACTTGCGGATGCGCGCGGCCAGCGCCTCGCGGCTGATGCCGTAGCGCTCGTGCAGCGTGGGCAAGGCGCCCGCGTCGAGGAAGGCGTCGGGCAAGCCGGCCAGCTCGAAGCCAGCCGGCTGCACGCGGTGGCGCAGCAGCGCGCTGGCGACCGATTCGCCCAGGCCGCCGACGACGGAGTGGTTTTCCGCGACGACCACGAGACGGTGCTTGTAGCGAACGGCTTCGACAATCGCCGCCTCGTCCAGCGGCTTGATGGTGGGACAGTGCAGCACGGCCACGCCGACGTTGTGCGCCGCCAGGTCCTGCGCGACCTCGAGTGCGCGCATCGTCATGAAGCCGCTGGAGATGACCAGCACGTCGTTGCCTTCGCGCAGCAGCTTGGCCTTGCCCAGCTCGAACTTGTAGTCGTACTCGTCGAGCACCAGGGGCACGTTGCCGCGCAGCAAGCGCATGTACACCGGCCCCTTGTGCGCCGCGATCTGCGGCACGGCCTGCTCGATGTCCAGCGCGTCGCAGGGATCGACGATCGTGAGGCCCGGAATGCCACGCATCATCGCGATGTCCTCGGTCGCCTGGTGGCTGGGACCGTAGCCGGTCGTAAGCCCCGGCAACGCGAAGCACATCTTGACGTTCAGGTTCTCCTCGGCAATGACCTGGTGGACGAAGTCGTACGCGCGCCGCGTGCCGAACACGGCGTAGGTGGTGGCAAAGGGCACCAGGCCTTCCTTGGCCATGCCGCCGGCGGCGGCCAGCAGCAGCTGCTCGGCCATGCCCATCTGGTGAAAGCGCTCGGGGTAGGCCTGCGCGAACAGGTGCAGGTCGGTGTACTTGGCCAAGTCTGCCGTCATGCCCACTACCTGCGGGCGCTGCGCGCCCAGCTCGACCAGGGCCTTGCCGAACGGCGCGGCCTTGACGCGTTGCCCTTCGGCGGCAATCGAGGCAATCATTGCCGAGGTAGTCAGGCGCGGCTTCTTAGCGGGTGCAACAACGGCGTTCATGCGAGGGCTCCTTCGGTTTGATGAGCGGCCGACCAGGTGTCGTCCAGGATCTGCAGGGCTTGCTGCCACTCGGGCGGATCGACACGGATGAAGTGGTTCTTCTCGCGCTGCTCGAGGAAGGGCACGCCCTTGCCCATCAAGGTGTCCAGCAGGATCACGCGCGGCCGCGCATCGGCCAGCGCGCGCGCCTTGTCAAAGGCCGCCAGCACGGCCGGCAGGTCGTTGCCATCCACGCGTTGCACATCCCAGCCGAAGGCCGCCCATTTGTCCGCCAGCGGCTCGAAGCCCAGCACCTTGCCCGAGGGGCCGTCGGCCTGCTGGTTGTTGATGTCCACCAGGCAGATCAGGTTGCCCAGGCCATGGTGCGCCGCGCCCATGGCGGCCTCCCAGACCGAGCCTTCGTCGAGCTCGCCGTCGGACATGGAGACATAGACAAAGGCCGGGTTGTTCTTCTGGCGCAGGCCCAGCGCCATGCCCACGGCAATCGGCAAGCCCTGGCCGAGCGAGCCGCCGGACATCTCCATGCCCGGCGTGTAGGTCGCCATCCCCGACATGGGCAAGCGGCTGTCGTCGCTGCCATAGGTATCGAGTTCGCTCTCCTGGATGATCCCGGCCTCGATCAGCGCCGCGTAGAAGGCGATCGCGTAGTGGCCGTGCGAGAGCAGGAAACGATCGCGCCCTTCCCACTCGGGCTCGGCGGGCCGGTAGTTGAGCGCGTGGCCGTAGGCCACGGCGAGCACATCCGCCCAGCCCAGGGCCTGGCCGATGTAGCCCTGACCCTGCACCTCGCCCATGCGCAGGGCGTAGCGGCGGATGCGGTAGGCCCGCTCGCGCAGATTCGTCGTCAGATCAGACATGCGTGTGTCCTTTGTTGAAAGTCGGGGAATGAATGGGGCTCAGAGCAGGCCGATGGAGAACCAGGGCACGAAGGCCACGACCAGCAGACCCACCAGCAGGGCGCCCAGGTACGGCCAGATGCGGCGCAGAGCGACATCGGGGTTGGCGCGGCCGATCGTGCAGGCGGCGTAGTAGCCCAGGCCAAAGGGCGGGGCGAACAGGCCAATGCCCATGGCCAGGATGATCACCATCGCGTAGTGCACCTCGTGCACGCCGATGGCCTTGGCGACCGGGAACAGCAGCGGCGCGAACAGCACCATCGCGGGGATGCCTTCAAGCACGCTGCCCAGCACGATGAATGCTGCGATCGACACCAGCAAGAAGCCGTACTTGCCGCCCGGCACGCTGGTCATCAGTTCGGCCAGGCTGTGCGAGAAGCCCGACTGCGTGAGCGCCCAGGACATGCCGGTGGCGGTGCCGATGATGAACAGAATGGCGCCGGACAGGGCCGCCGTGTCCACCAGCATCGGGTACAGGCGCCGCCAGTCGAAGCGGCGGTAGATCAGCAGGCCCGCGACCACCGCGTAGGCGATGCCGATGGTCGACACCTCGGTGGCTGTCGCCACGCCTTCGACCACTGCGGTGCGAATGAGCACCGGCAGCGCCAGGGCGGGCAGCGAGACCAGCAGCGTGCGGCCGATGACAATCAAGGGGGCACGCTGGAGGTCGCGCGCCACCTCGGCGCTTCGATAACGGGCGAGCACCGCCAGCATCACCGCCAGCACCACACCGGGCAGGAGACCCCCGGTGAACAGCGCGCCGATCGAGATGCCCGCGACCGAGCCGATCGTGATCAGCACCAGCGAGGGCGGCACCGTCTCGGCCATGGCGCCGGAGGCGGCCAGCAGCGAGATCAGCTCGCCTTCGTCGTTGCCGCGCTTTTTCATTTCGGGGAGCAGCACCGGCGCCACGGCGGCCATGTCCGCGGTCTTGGCGCCGGAGATACCCGACACCAGCAACATCGCCCCCAGCAGCACGTAGTTCAGGCCGCCGCGCACATGGCCCAACAGGGAGGCCAGGAAGTCCACCATGGCCTTGGCCATGCCGGTCATCTCCACCAGGTGCCCCAGCAGGATGAACAGCGGCACCGCCAGCAGGATCAGCGAGCTCATGCCCTCGTCGATGCGCCCGCTCACCACCGCCAGCGGCGTGGAGGTGAC
>JAFECZ010000521.1 GCA_018241905.1 Pseudomonadota bacterium | reverse complement strand
TGTCCACTACCATCCGAGCATGCGAATCCAGCAGCTCAGAGACCTCCAGGCGGTGGTGTCCCACGGGGGATACCGCGCTGCCGCGCGCGCACTCAACGTTTCGCAGGCCGGGTTGACGCGCAGCCTGGCCAAGCTGGAGGAAGAGTACGGCGTCGCGCTGCTGCAGCGTGCCCACCAGGGAATTGCCCTGAGCCCCGAGGGCGAGGAATTCATGTCCTATGCGCGGGCCGTGCTGCACGAGGCGGACCGGGCCGAAGCCTGGCTGCTCAAGACCCGTCGGCCAGCCATCAAGCAGGTCAAGGTGGGGGTGTCGGTCGAGCCTTCGCTGCAGCTGGTGCCGGCCGTGCTGAAGGACTTTCGCCAGGCTTTTCCGAAGACGACGGTGCACCTGACGCAGCGCTCTTCGGGCGAACTGGTCGCGGCCGTGCTCGACAACCGCCTGGACTTTGCCGTGATGCGCTTGCCGCAGAACCTGGGCACGGACGACCTGCAGGTGCAGCCGCTCTACTCGAGCCGGGCGGCCATCATGGCGCGCGAGGGCCATCCGCTGCGCGGCGCCACGTCGGTGAGCCAGCTCGCCGCGTGCCACTGGATCGTCGTGGGCGACCCGACGCGCCCCGGGCAGCAGGACGAGAGCATCCAGGAGCTTTTTCTTCAGCATCGGCTGCGCGAGCCGACCTTTGCGGCCGTCTCCGATTCGATCTTCGGCGCCATCTCGATGCTGCTCGATTCGGATTGCGTGGCACGGCTGCCCGCGCAGTTGCTGACGCACCCGCTGACCGTGGGCAAGCTCGTGGAGATCGAGGTGGCCGAGCAGGCCGGGCTGATCCACCAGATCGGCATCGTCTCGAAGTCCATGCGCCTGCTCTCGCCGGAAGCGGGCCAGCTTGCGGCGATGCTGCGCTCGTTCGCGCGCTTGTCCGCGTCGTTGACGCGGCTGGCCTGAGGGCTCAGGCCGCGCCGGCGGTGCGCCGCCCGCGCGGCTGCCCCGTGCGCCGGCGGGCCAGCGCCAGGTTGGCCGTCACCATGGCCGCGACCAGCGTGACCAGCCAGGAAAAGTAGATCCACAGCAGGAACATCGGCAGCACCGCGAGCGCTCCGTACAAGGCCTTGTAGGTCGGCAGCTTGACCAGGTACGCGGCAAATCCGCGCTTGCCCAGCTCGAAGGCCACGCTGGCCACGGCGCCACCCGCGACGGCATCGCGCAGCAGCACCCTCGTATTGGGAAGGAAATAGAACAGGCTCGACATGGCGGCCACGCCGAGCACGAGCGGCGCCAGGTCGATGGCCACCGCGAGCGACCGCGGCAGCGCGCCGATCAGGCCCATGGAGGCGGCCAGCACAAGGGAGCTTGCCCAGAGGCTCAGGCCCAGCACAAGCGGCCCGATGGCGAGCATGGCCAGGTACATGCCCACCCGCTTGAAGAATGGCCGGCGTTTCTTGACCTGCCACATCTGGTTCAGGGCGTTTTCCACCGCCAGCAGCATGGCGACGGCCGAGCCCAGCAGGACGAGCGAGCTCATCCAGGGCAGGCCCTTGGCGTTGGCGGCGAACTGGTTGAGGTACTTCAAGACCGTTTGCGCGATGTCCGCCGGAATCAGCCTGCTGAGCAGGAATTCCTGCAGCGCGTCCTTGATCTTCCGGAAGGCCGGAAAGCGGGTGAACAAGGCGAAGCTGGCTGCCAGCACGGGCACGATGGACAGCAAGGTGGTGAACGCCAGGCTTGCGGCAACCTGGGGCAGGCGCTCGGACTTGGCGCGCTGCAGTGTCATTCGGGTCAGGGTGAGCATGGGCCGCAAGCATAGGGCCGCCGGGGTGCCCATTTGGCAGGCATCCTGATGGAAGCCCCTGCTGGCGCCGCTTTGCAGAGTTTTGCAATCGGTTGTCCACAGCCATGTCCACGGGGCTGGTGGACAACCCGCCTGCATTTATTTTCGCTAATCAGACATCGACCTTCACCTTGCCGTCCCTGACCACGCGCCCCCACTTGTCGATTTCGCTGGAGATGAACTTCGCGAATTTCTCGCGCGAGCCGCCGCCGTCTTCGGCGCCGTAGTTATCGAGCTTTTCCTGCACGTCCGGCATGGCCAGCACCGTGTTGACATCGCGGTTGATCTTGTCGGCCACGCTCGCCGGCAGCTTGCCGGGCCCGGCCAGCCCGTACCACGTCGTCGCTTCGAAGCCCTCGAAGCCTTGCTCCTGCATGGTCGGGATGTTCGGATGGCCCTTGGCGCGCTTGAGGCGCGTCTGCGCGACGCCGACCACCTTGCCGCTCTTCACGTGCGGCGTGGCCGCCGTCATGGTCTCGAAGCTGTACTGGATCTGCCCGCCCATCAGGTCGGTCAGCAGGGGGCCGCTGCCCTTGTAGGGTACGTGGAGTGCGTCCACCTTGGCCTGCAGCTTGTACATCTCCAGCGCCAGGTGCTGCGCGGAGCCCGCACCGGCCGAGCCGAAAGTGACCTGGCCGGGCTCTGCCGTGCACAAGGCGGTGATGCCCTTGACCGTGACGGCCTTCTGCGCGGGGCTGGCAATCAGCAGGTTCGGCGTGACGCCCACCAGCACGATCGGCACGAAGTCGCGTTCCACGTTGTAGCGCAGCTTGGGCTGCAGGCTCGGCGCCAGCGCATGGCTGTTGATGTGGGCCATCAGCAGCGTGCTGCCATCGCTGGGTTGGGTGGCCACGTATTCGGCCGCCAGCACGCCGGCCACGCCGCCCTTGTTCTCCACGACCACGGGCTGGTTCCACATCACCGTCAGCTTCTGCGCGACCACGCGGGCCAGCGCGTCGGTGCCGCCGCCCGGCGGAAAGCCCACCACGATGCGCACCGGGCCGGAAGGCCAGTCCTGCGCAAACACGCCGGGCACGCCGAGGGTGGCGGCAGCGGCACCGGCTGCCTGGATGAAGGAGCGTCGTTGCATGTCGTTGTCTCCGCTTTCTTGTGGTTGAACGCGCTCTGGCGCTCAGGCCGCCTTGAGCAAGGCGGCCGGTGCGGCATGGGCGGCGAAATGCTCCATTGCGGCCTGTACGCCGCTGCCCGCGAGCTTCACGCCGGCGAGCTTGAGCCCCATCTCGACGCCGGCGACCATCGCCACCAGCGTGAGGTCGTTGCTGTCGCCCAGGTGGCCCATGCGGAACATGCGGCCCTTGAGCTTGCCCAGGCCCGTGCCCAGCGACAGGTCGAAGCGCTGGTGAATCAGGCGCCGCACCGCATCCGCATCGACGCCTTCGGGCGTGATCACGCCGGTGAGCACGGGCGAATACAAGGCCGGGTCGGCGCATTGGATCGGCAGGCCCCATGCAGTGACCGCGGCGCGCACGCCGGCCGCCCAGCGCTGGTGGCGCGCAAATACCTTGTCCAGGCCTTCGCCCAGGATCATGTCCAGCGATTCCGACAGGCCGTAGAGCAGATTGGTGTTGGGCGTGTAGGGCCAGTACCCGTCCTTGTTCATCTCGACGATCTCGTCCCAGGCCCAGAACGAGCGGGGCAATTTCGCGCTCCTGGCCGCTTCGAGCGCGCGCGGCGAGATGGCGTTGAAGCTGATGCCCGGCGGCAGCATCAGGCCCTTCTGCGAGCCGCTGACCG
>JAFECZ010000520.1 GCA_018241905.1 Pseudomonadota bacterium | reverse complement strand
CGGCATCTCGATCTCGGTGGCGCCGGCCTCGATGTGTCTAAAGGCCAGCTGCAAGGTCTTGGCCATCGGCATGGCCAGCACCGCGCTGCGGACCGTTTCAGGCATGGACATTGTCATGCGTCGCTCCTCGCAGGAAGAAGGAAAGTGGTGGCGCCAGCGTCTCACCGCGCGCCATGCGGGGCAATCACTTCGGTGACGCGGCCATGCGCGATGCCGCAGAATGCCGTGTTGCCTCGCGCGCGAGCGCGCGCGGCGGCGTCCCCATCGCGACAATTCCATGAGCCAGCAAGATCTGCCCCCGCCACCGACCTACAGCGGCCGCTGCCTGTGCGGAGCCGTCCGGTACGAAGTCGACGGCGACATCAGCTTCGCCTCGCATTGCCACTGCAGGCCTGCCGGCATGCGCCACATCCACGTGGCCTCCAAGGCGCCCTGGTACGAGATCTGCGATTCGCTGCCGCGCTTCGACGGCAATGGCTGAAGCGGACCGATGAACAAAGAAGAAAGGAACGACGTGGAGACAACGACGACAACGAACAAGCCCGTGGGCCTCATCGGCCTGGGCGCCATGGGGGCCGGCATTGCCGCCACCCTGCGGCGCGCCGGCTGGCAGCTGCATGTGTGCGATGCCCGTCCCGAAGCGGCCGCGGCATTCGTGCGCGATGGCGGCACCGCCCACGAGAGCCCCGCGCAGGTGGCCGCCCATTGCGACACCATCGTGAGCGTGGTGGTCAACGCGCAGCAGACCGAGGCGGTGCTCTTCGGCCCGAACGGCGCGGCCGATGCCATGAAGCCGGGCAGCGTGTTCATCATGTGCTCCACCGTCGACCCGAACTGGTCCATTGCGCTGGAAGGGCGCCTGGCCGAGCGCGGCATCCATTACATCGACGCGCCCATCTCCGGCGGCGCGGCCAAGGCGGCCAGCGGGCAGATGACGGTCATGTCCTCGGCCCGGCCCGAGGCCTATGCCAAGGCAGGCGACGTGCTCGACGCCATGGCCGGCAAGGTCTATCGCCTGGGCGACCGGGCCGGTGCGGGCAGCAAGGTGAAGATCATCAACCAGCTGCTGGCCGGCGTGCACATCGCCGCGGCGGCAGAAGCCATGGCGCTGGGCATCCGCGAAGGCGTGGCGCCCGATGCGCTGTACGAGGTCATCACGCACAGCGCCGGCAACAGCTGGATGTTCGAGAACCGCATGGCACATGTGCTGGCGGGCGACTACACACCGCTGTCGGCCGTCGACATCTTCGTGAAGGATCTCGGCCTGGTGCTGGACACGGCGCGCGCCAGCAAGTTTCCGCTGCCGCTCGCATCCACCGCGCACCAGATGTTCATGCAGGCTTCCACCGCCGGCTTTGCCAAGGAAGACGACAGCGCGGTGATCAAGATCTTTCCGGGCATCGAGTTGCCGGAGGGGAAGTCATGAACGAGCGCCGCGCCGGGCCGCCCCAGGCAAGCGAGCACGCCCTCGGGGGGCAGCGGGGACACGAAGTGCCGAAGGTGGGGGCATTGCGCATCGGGTGCATTGCCGACGATTTCACGGGTGCGACGGACCTGGCCAACAACCTCGTGCGCGCCGGCATGCGCGTGGTGCAGACCATCGGCGTGCCGGCCGCGCCGTTGGCTGCCGAGGTGGATGCGGTGGTGGTGGCGCTCAAGTCGCGCACCATCGCGCCGGCCGAGGCCGTCGACCAATCGCTGGCTGCGCTGAAATGGCTGCAGGCCCAGGGCGCCCGGCAGTTCTACTTCAAGTACTGCTCCACCTTCGACAGCACGCCCGAAGGCAACATCGGCCCCGTCACCGAGGCGCTGATGGACGCGCTGGGCACCGACTTCACCATTGCCACGCCGGCCTTCCCGGACAACGGGCGCACCGTATTCAAGGGCTACCTCTTCGCGGGCGACGTGCTGCTCAATGAAAGCGGCATGCAGAAGCACCCGCTCACGCCCATGACCGACGCCAACCTGGTGCGGGTAATGCAGGCGCAGACGAAGAAGCGCAAGGTGGGGCTCATCGACTACCGCGTGGTGGCGCGCGGCGCGCAGGCCATTGGCGAGCGCATGGCGCAGCTGCGCGCCGAAGGCGTGGGCGTGGCCATCGTGGATGCCTTGTCCAACGACGACCTGTTGCGCCTGGGCCCGGCGCTTGCCGGCATGCCCCTGGTCACGGCCGGTTCGGGCGTGGCCATCGGCCTGCCGGCCAACTTCGGCCTGGCGCCCTCGTCCACCGCCGGGGCGCTGCCCGCGGCGCCGGGGCTGCAGGCGGTGGTGTCGGGCAGCTGCTCGCTGGCCACCAACGGGCAGGTGCGCCACTTCATCGAACAGGCCAGGCGGCCCGCGCTGGCGCTGGACCCGATGCGCATTGCGAAGGAGGGCGCGCAGGCCGTGGCGCGCGAGACCCTCGCGTGGGCAAGGCCGCTGCTGGCCGATGGCCCGGTGCTGGTCTATTCCACCGCCCAGAGCGATTCGGTGAAAGCGGTGCAGGGGCAGCTGGGCGTGGCCGAGGCCGGCGCCATGGTCGAGCACTGCATTGCCGCCATTGCGCGCGGCCTGGTGGCCGAACTGGGCGTGCGCCAGCTGGTAGTGGCCGGCGGCGAGACCTCGGGTGCCTGCGTGCAGGCATTGGGCATCGCGCAGATGCAGATCGGCGCGCAAATCGACCCCGGTGTGCCCTGGTGCCATGCGCAGGCGCAGGCCGCGGGCGGCGCGGGCATTCGCATCGCCCTGAAGTCCGGCAACTTCGGCACCGCGGATTTCTTCACCAAGGCCTTTGCGGCACAGGACGGCGGCGCATGAACGAAATCCAACTGCGCGACGAGATCGTGCGCGTGGGCCGCAGCCTGTTCGAGCGCGGCTACGTGCATGCCACCGCCGGCAACATCAGCGTGCGGCTGGACGACGGCGGCTATCTCATCACGCCCACCGACGCCAGCCTGGGCCACCTGGACCCGGCCCGCCTGGCCCGCCTCGACGCCAACCTGCAGCAGACCGGCGGCGACCGTGGCAGCAAGACCATCGCGCTGCACAGCCGCATCTACGCGGCGGCCACGCGCTTTTCGGCAACGGCCGGCACGCGCTGCGTCATCCATACCCATTCCACGCATTGCGTAGCGCTCACGCTGCGCGATGCCGCACCCGGCGAAGAACTGCTGCCGCCCATCACGCCCTATTTCGTGATGAAGGTGGGCCACGTTCCGCGCATCGCCTACCAGCGCCCCGGCGCGCCCGAGGCGGCCGAAGCGGCGGCGCAGGCCATTGCCCGCTACGGCGAGCGCGGCACGCCCATCCGCGCAGTGATGCTCGAGCGCCTGGGCCCCAACGTCTGGCACGACTCGCCCGCCGGCGCCATGGCGGTGCTGGAGGAACTGGAGGAAACTGCCAGGCTCCATTGGATGAGCCTTGCCCTGCCGCAAGGCGCGCCCGCCCCGCTCGACGAGGCGCGTATCGAAGAATTGCGCCGCCAGTTCGGCGCGCATTGGTAGTAGAGAAGAAAGAACCATGCCCAGATTTGCCGCCAACCTGTCGATGCTCTATCCGGAGCTCGATTTCCTGGACCGCTTCGAAGCGGCCGCGCGCGACGGCTTTGCCGCCGTCGA
>JAFECZ010000051.1 GCA_018241905.1 Pseudomonadota bacterium | reverse complement strand
AGCAGGATCTCCGCCTTCTCCTGCTCGTAGCGCGAGACCTTGGCCTGCCAGCCCGGCTTGCGGTCATCGGGCGAGGTGTCCCGTGCGAACTCGGCCAGCGACTGCTTCGTGCTCTTGGACTGGTAGTAGTTCCACTGGTTGGACGCCTCGGTCTTCTTCATGCCGGCATTGTTCTTGTACAGGCCCGCATTCGCCTGCGTGAGCCCGCCCATGTACGCGAAGATCGCGCCGACCGTGGCGATGACCGCCGTGCACACGGCGATCTGGCTGGTCATGCTCTTGCGCCCCGATGCGCTGGAGGCTTCCTCGGCCTCATGGGAATGGTCGTGCGAGCCTGCATGCTCGAGTTCGTGGTCGTGCGGACCGTGCACGTGATAACCGCCTGCTGACATGGATCGCCTTGTGTTGGGGAGGAAGAAGTATGAAGAAACCGGTGGGCTTCGGTGCACATCGCAAACGTCACCTGCGCTGGGGTTCACTGACCCGAATCACCAGGGCACCCGCACCCCAGCGTGCCTGCACGCTGCCTTTGCATAACAGTAGCATGGCCTCATGACGCTCGAGCCCTTCGAACGGGTAGATGACACGCCCTTCACGCTCAGCCCAGCGGCGTTGTTGCGCGAGCGCGGCAAGCCCCTTCGCGCCGGGCGCAATGGCATCGGCTTGAACGAGATGGACTACTGCGATGTCGTGTATCGCTTCCAGGACTCGGGCCGGCTGGAGGAGATCACACGGCAGGCCCGGATCTTGAACCTCGGCAACGTGATCATCCCCTTCGCTCGTCTCGCCGCGTTCGTTGGCGCCCACGACCCCATGGCGTTTGAGCGTTCTGGCTTCCTGGTCAGCCCCAAGTTCGGGTTGGCCTTCGATCCGTCGCAGCCCTGCTGGGTGACCGCGCTGGCGCGACATTGCTTGCCGCAGTGGCGGGCTCTGGGCGGATCGGCGCCGCCGTGACGAACAGCAGCGGCGTTCCCAGTGTGGGCCCTCGGACGTCAAGGACCATTGCCGCACAACTCGTCCTGATAGGCGTCGCGCGCCTTCGATGGGAGGAGCACTCTCCGGCCTCGCACTCTGAAATGGCGATGAAGGTGAAGGCCAATGTCCCAGGTGCGCTACGGCGCCATTGCAAGCGACGCTGGCTGCCAGAAGAGCGGTCAGGGATGAGCGCACCCGGCCTACGGTGCGCATGACCTATGAAACGCCACCCAGGGAGTGCAGGCAGTGGACATCACATCGACAGTGCCCTGCGAGCATCGCAGTCCTTCTGGGCGTCGCAGCGGGCGGTGGCCTCCGCCGCCCAAGCGCTCAATGGGTCACTGCGGCTCGATGGGCGATGCCTGAAAGCGCCGCCATGGCAGCCAAACGCATGCGGTGGTTGCGCTCGATCTCCGCGTCATCACGCGCGGATGGTTCGCGTCCCACCCGGATCGCGTGGGCAAGCAATTCAATGATCCGCGTCGTAGCCCGGAAATAGCCGCTCATGGCTTCACGCAGTTCCTCGCGCGTTGGACCATTCAACGCCAGCGCGCCGTAGAAGGCTGAAACCTCGCTCAGCCGACGCCGGGTCTCGCGCAGTTGCACCTCGACAGCAATCTTCTCGGCCTCGTTCATGCTGAACTCTCCCGGCAGATTCGGCCACCGCGACCGATCTCTTCAGGCCGGAATTTTGCAGCCGTTTGAGCAACGCAACGAGGGCAATCCCTGTGAACTATTGCCAGACGGGCGGAGCGACCGTGGCCCACCACGGCAGTGCGGCGTGCCCGGTCTCCTCGGGGTGCTTCAAGGCGTCGCGATACGCTCGCCGCGAGGCTCGCCCAGACGTACAGCGTGCCACCATGTGAGCAGGCGCTCGAAGTCGCCGTCGAAGCCGACCTTGAGCAGCTCTTCGTAGATGACCGAGCAATCCGCCGCTTCGCCCGTGTCGAGCAGGCGCTCGGCCACGACCCGCTCGCAGCCCAGATAGGCTGCCATCAGGCTCCCCACGTCACGGTCGATGGCTGCGTCGCTGCCGTTGGGCGCCTGCGCACGCAGGTTCGAAGCAATGGCCGCGAGCAGCATCGAAACAGCAATGGGGGCGGCGAAGGGCAGAGTACGGTGATGGGTCATGAGACCTCCGATGGCAGGGTAGGCGGCTACTGCAATTCACCTCCGCAGCGCGCGGGCCGCGCCTCAGACTTGCCGCCGCGCTAGCGTCCACCTACCGCTCGCGCAGCCGCCGAAGAGGTCTTCATTGTCTTGGAGGCCCAGCGCCCTCCGGATCCGTCTCTTTCCAGCGTCTCGCTCAGCCTGGGTTGCTCATATTGATGGCTTTGTGCGCCATGCGACGGGCGGTTCGAGAGCTCCAATTCGGCACCGCCCCATGGCGTCGCGTACCGACGATCTCAAAGTCGTGCCCAGGGCCGGCGCCAGCAGCGGCTCCGAACACTTGCTTGGCGCCGGGTGCTTTGCCGACGATCTGGTAGTTCCCGCCATGGCCAGGCGCCGTCATCAGCGCTCCGTGCGGAGAGACCGCGCCCGGGAGTCCTTCGCGCGACATGTACGCGTAGGGGCCAGGCGCACCTGGAATGAACCACGCCTGAAGTAGCCAGTTGGATACCTGCACAACCGTTCCGTCGCTGCATGTCTTGCCATAGGTCTGCACTTCGACGGCATCGCACATTTCCATGGCGTGAATCTGCCCCTTGTTGTCGTTGGCGAAGAGATTCGCCCCTTCATCGCCCGCAGTCTCGAGAATCTCGTGTGAGACATCCACACTCACCCCAGAAGGCCCATAGAGGCTGCCACAGGTCGTCACGGCGCATAGCGCGAAGGGCACGCCCTTGTTGTTGATGTCATGGTAGGCACTCGCGCCAGGCGCATCTGGCAACTTCGCGAGAAAGACATAAGCCCACTCACCAGGCCGTATGTCTTTCTGATTGAGGCCAACACGCAAGTTGGCGCGAGCGCCCCATTCGCCCGCAAATTCCTGGTTCACTTGATACCCCACCGCCTCCGCCATGTGGGCCAAAGCAGCCGGGGACAGCTTGGAGCCGTCTTGAGTTTTCGCGCCATTGCTGGCGTCAATCAGCACCCAGTTCACTGCATTCATACTGACCTCCTTCGCGAAAAGAGTTGTATGCAGCTGCGAGCGGATTGCCCATGCAAGTGCCTCGTCAGCCGGTTGCGAGGCGATTCGCGCCATGCCCTGAGCCGCGCGAGCAGCCTAGCGCGACGAGACCCATCGCGCATCCATCAATCGGCTGAAGTCAGGCCGACAAAGGTTCAATCGCGCAGCGCAGTCAGACCGACATCTGCCCATTGGCCGATGCGGCCCGGCAGCGTGCCTCAGCTCGCCTGGCCGCCATGGTTCGGCAATGAGGGGGCAACAGACGGGTCGTGGAAGCAATCCCGAAGACATGTGGGTCCATCGGGCGCACATCATGGCGCTGGCAAATTTGGCGGCCTCCGCGTAATAGACGCACCGAGATGTCTCACGCGTGTGACGTCCAGGCGCCTGCTTTGACAGTGCGTGCCCACGCGAACCAAAATCAAACGCGCTCGGGCACCTACGGTCGCAGACCCCGGCTCATCATGGTGCGGCGTCTAGTCCAGCCTCGCGGGTCGGCGCAACCCCGTGGCGAAGGAGACATCCATGGCCTTTGACGGGACTGTGATCAAGGCGCTGTTGGACGGCGCGGTTTCCAAAGGCGCTGTGCATGGCATTGCGGCACTGGTGGTGGGTCCAGGCGGCCCGCTTTTTCAACACGCGGCCGGCGAAGCGCGCGACGACACGCTTTATCGAAATGCATCGATGACCAAGGCGGTGGCCACCACCGCCGCGCTGCAGTTCGTGGAGCGCGGAAAGCTCGAGTTGGACGCAACCGTCGAATCGATCATGCCGGAGTTCGCGGCGCTCCAAGTCTTGGACGGATTCGACGGCGACACGCCGCGTCTACGGCCTCCCGCCAGCAAGGCTACGGTACGTCAGTTGATGACCCACTCGGGCGGCCTGGGGTACTTTTTCCTCAACGAAAAGCTCATGCGCTACCACGAAGTGACGGGCGAGCCCAACCCGCTGTCCGGCTTGAAGCGCAGTTTGATGGCGCCCCTGGTGAACGACCCGGGCACGGCATGGGAATATGGTGTGAACACGGACTGGCTTGGCCTCATCGTCGAGCAGTTGTCCGGCCAAAGTCTCGGGAGCTACTTGCGCGAGCACGTCTATGAGCCGCTCGGGATGCGCGAGACGACGTTCAAGCCCAGCGCTGAGCAGCGGACTCGACTGCTGCGTGTGATGCAGCGCCAGCCGGACGGATCCCTGGCGCCTTCGCACATCGACCTGCCTCCCGCCTCCGAATGGGATGCCGGCGGGCACGGGTCCTACGGAACGATCCAGGACTACGGCCGGTTCGTACAGGCCTGGCTCAACGATGGCCAGGGCATCCTCGATCGCACCACGGTTGAAACAGCTCTACGCAACCACCTCGGTCAAATCCAGCTACCTGCGCTGCTGAAATCCACCATGCCCGCGCTATCCAACGATGTGCCTGCGCTGCCCGTGCCACAAGGCTGGGGCCTGGGCTTTCACCTAACGCTTGCGCACTTGCCGGGAATGCGCAGCGCCGGCACCGGCGACTGGGCCGGCGTCTTCAATACCTTCTACTGGATCGATCGCGCCAAGGGAGTCGGCGGCGTGTTGATGACGCAGTTGCTCCCCTTCTTCGACACGCAGGTCATCGAGACGCTCATCGGCTTTGAAACGGCCGCCTATGAGCAGGTGGGCGCTGCCGTGCCCGCTACTTAACCAGCCTAGCCCGCTCTAGCAGCCAGAGCAGCGGGTCGGGGCTGGACGCAGCTTGGACGGGAGCCGGGCAGGGCGCGAGTCCCGAGCCTGTTGCCACAATCTGACGTTGTTGCGGCGCCGTCCGCAGGGGCGCTCAAGGGACAAGTCCATCCAGTTCGGGCAGCATCAACACGCTCTCCTGGGCTGTGGGTTCATTGCGCGCGCCGACGAACACCGCAGGGGTGCTGCTGCGGTTCACCGCCACGTGGGGCATGCCCGCTGGGACGAACAGGTAATCGCCCGGTCGCGCCACCTCGCGCTGGGCCAGCCGAGGGCCAGTCCATAGCTCGACCTCCTCGCCACTGAGCATGTAGTGCGCCGACTCGTGCTGCGCGTGGACATGGGCTTTGGTGCGTTCTCCTGCCGGCAGGGTGACCAAGCCCAGAAACAGCGCCGTGGCGCCGCTGGATTCGGCGCTGACGCCCGGGGCGTAGCGCGATCCCTGGGCACTGGTGAAGGGCTGCGCTGCCCGGACAACGTATCGGACCGGCGCGGCATCATGCGTGTCCATGTCTGACCTCCTTCGCGATTGCGGGCAAGCCGCCCATGGCAAGACAATGCAGACAAAAGCGCCGCACGTCACGGAAACGGCGCCGAAAAATCCCGAAATCTCGCGAAACGGAGAACGGATTCCTCATGGCGAAGCGCTTCTCGTTCGGGCCTTTCTGGCTTGACACCGTGCGGGGCACGCTCACGCGCGATGGCACGGCCGTTGCCGTCGGCCAGCGCGGGCTGCGCATCCTGGAGGCGTTGCTCGAAGCTGGCGGTGAGGCTGTGTCCAAGGAGGCACTGACGCGCTCGGCGTGGCCAGGGCTGGTCATTGAGGACAGCAATCTCTCGGTGCAGGTCGCCGCCCTGCGAAAGCAGCTGGGCTCGTCATTGCCTGACGGATCGGAATGGATCGTCACCGTGCCGCGCATGGGCTACCGGCTGCCGGGGGCCGCGGCGGTCGAGGACGGACAACTCGCGCCGCACGATCACGGCCAAGTGGACCATGGCGCGCGGCCCAGCCTGGCCGTGCTGCCCTTTACGCACCTGGGCGACGATCCCGCGCAGGAATACCTTGCCAACGGAGTCACCGAGGCACTGATCACAGCGCTGACGCGTTTTCGCTGGTTCTCCGTGACCGGGTTCGGCGCCAGCCAGCTCTACATGCTCAAGCCAGTGGACGGCGCCACGGCCGCTATCGAGCTGGGCGTGCGCTACGCCGTGCAAGGGTCAGTGCGCAAGGCGAGCGGGCGCTGGCGCATCTGGGCGCAACTGATCGAGGCACCCAGCGGCGGTTGCCTGTGGGCCGAGCGCTATGACTTCATCGACGCCGACATGTTCGAGGTGCAGGATGCCATCGCCCAACAGATCGTGGGCGCCATCGAACCCGAGCTGCTCAAAAGTGCGGGCAACCTTTCGGCGCGGCGGCGCACGGGCAGCGTGAGCGCCTGGGACTTGGTGGCCCAAGGCTCCTGGCTTTTTCATCACGTAACCCGCCCCACGCACTTCAAGGCACGAGAGCTCTTTCGGCAGGCCAGCCTGGTTGACGCGGAACTCACGGAAGCTCACCTCTGGTTGGCGCGCGTCAATGCCGGCCTGGTTGCCTACGGATGGAGCGACGATCCGGCGCTGGACTTGCGCGAAGGCCGCGCAGCGGCCCTCGACGCGGTGCAAATGGATGAAAAGAACCCGTACGCCCACTACGCCCTGGCCATCGTCAGCAACTACGCCGATGAGTTTGCCCTGGCCCTGCGCAGTGCGCAGAAGGCCGTCGAGCTCAGCCCCAGCTTCGCCTTGGGGCACCTCGTGCATGGCATGGCCGCCCTGTTCTCCGGCGATGCGTCCGGCGCGGTGCAGGGGCTGGAGACCGGCCTGCGGCTCAACCGCTATGACCCCCAGAACTTCGTCTGGTACACCCTGCTGGCACTGGCCTACCTTTTCGACGACAAGGCCGAGGCTGCGCTGAAGCACGCTGAGGCTGCGTTGAAGGTGAGACCGGGGTGGCAGCCCGCGATGCGCGCGGCGGCCGCAGCCAACGCAGTGCTAGGGCACGGCACGGCAACTGCCTTCTGGTTACAGCAAGGGGCGCAGACGCCGGCGATGGCAGCGGATGCGCTGCAGCCTCTTTGGCGGTGCAACCCGCGGTGGCAGGAGAAGTTCGCGCGATGGCTTCAGGATCCGCAGTGATTGTCCAGATGCTGTCGCTTACCTGAGGCGCGAGTCGATGCTCGGTTCATGCCTTCAGTTCGCGCGTTGGCGATTTGCGGACGTGCTGCTTTTCCTGTTCAACCCCCACCTGGGTGATGCCCGTGGCAGCCCTTGGGAAGCCAATCAAGCCTTAGCGCCAGGTATTTGCGTTCCTTCCAAGACTCGCGGACAAACAGGAGCAGGCCATGGACCGGAGGTGCTTCACCCACAGGGCCCTCGTTTCGCTAGGCATCAGCTGGCTCAGCCCCCAGTCGCTGTCGCAGACCGCGCGCATGCCCAGACTCGGAATGCTCTTCAACGGCAGCCCGGACAACAATCCGGCGGTGATCGCCGTGCATCGGGCGTTCGAGCGACTCGGCTACCGCGAAGGCGCGGAAATCGCCTATGAAAGCCGATTCGCGCAAGGCCAACTGGAACGTTTGCCCGCGCTGGCAGAAGATCTTGTGGCGCAAGGCGTGGATGTCATCGCCACCTTTGGAGGGCCGCCGACGAGCGCCGCCGTTCGGGCAACCCACCACATCCCCGTCGTCTTTGCCATCGTGGCGGACCCGGTCGCCGTTGGCTTTGTCCATTCCCTGGAGCGACCCGACGGCAATGCCACAGGGATCACCAACCATGACCCTCAGCAAGCTCAGCAGCAAATGGCGCTGATGCGGATGCTGATGCCTGGCCTGCAGAGGCTGGCCATTGTCAGTGACGCCGACATTCCCGGTGCGGACGCGAGCGGCTTGGCGCCCATTGAGCGCGGCAATGTGGCGGCGGCCAAGGCGGCGGGCATCGCGCCCCAGGTGCTCAAGCTGCGCTCGCCCACGCCGGATCTTGAAGGCAGCTTTGCGGCGATGGAGACCGAGGGGGCGCAAGCCGTTCTGGCCCTGGAGGTGCCCGTGGCCATCGCGCACCGAAAGCGCATCGCGCAGTTGGCCACCTCCCGGCGCTTGCCCACGCTGTTCTCGGCGGGCTCGTCAGATGCCGGCGGTGTACTCAGCTACGGCACCAAGGTCGACGACACCTGGCCGCGCGTGCCCGTGTACGTGGATCGCATCCTCAAGGGCGCCAAGCCAGGCGATCTGCCGGTGGAGGTGATCACCACCAAAAATCTGGTGATCAACCTGAAGACCGCGCGGGAAATTGGTATCACCATCCCGCCCGAACTGGCCAAGCTGGCCACACGAACGGTGGAGTAAGCCGCCAGCGCGAGTGAAGGGAAGGGCGACGCAAGCCTCGGCTTTCAGAGTGCCCCACGGCCCGCTGCGCGACGCCCTCCAGCGCCAGACGCGAGGCTGCTCGAGTTCCGACGCAGGGAACGGCATCACACACAAGGTCAAGATCCGGTCCTCGGCGATAGTACCTATCACTTACGTTGGAGATGACATGCGCGATCGCCCTTCGTAGCATCAGTGCATCGCAATCGGCCAGGCGCTTGACCTCGAGCGCATCCGGATTGCGAGATTGAAGGCATGTGCAATCAGCCGGATGGCGCCTGTCCGCTTGTTGCCAGCGCTTCGCGATCGGCTGGGCCTTTCGACTGGAGGGTTGCGTCATGGCTAACTTTCAAGCGCCAGTGCTCATCACGGCTTGCATCCTTGTCGCAGCGTGCCAAATGCATCCCAGCATCACTTTCCTCGCAACCGGCGACCAAGGCAGTGTGATCAGCCTGACCGACGACGTGGGCAACTGCACTAAGCCGACCCACGTGGCCTATGTCACCGCCTTAGACGGTACATCGTTGCCGGGCTGCTGGGAACGCGATCACTCACAGATTCTTGTGCACTTCAACGACATGGAGGACAAGCGCGTGCCCGTGGGCGACTTCCGTCAAACGGAGCTGGGCGGATACCACAACGTAGCCTTGAATTGAGTTATCGCGACTGCGACGCACGCTCAAGTACGCAAGGGTAGGCCCAGACGTTCGTGCCCCGCGCTTGCTTTTTGGCTGATAGAGGAATCGCTGAGGGCCCGCGCCGATTTCATCCCGCCTCTCTGCAGGGCGCCACGCGTGCGCATCTGCGCATGCACATGACCGCCTGGCGCGTTGACAACCCCAGCCCCAGTGCGCCCCGCGAACACCAGCGCGGGTATTCGTCTAACGACCAATGGCCCGGCGCAATGTCTGGCTTGGCAGTTCGCCAAAAGCGCTGCGAAAGTACCCCGAGAACCGCGCAACGTGCGGGAAGCCCCAGCGCCGGGCCACGTCGGCCACACGCGCCCCGGGCTCGGCCTCCCAAAGCTCGCACAAGGCGCCGTAAAGGCGAACTTTCAAGAGCCACCCAGCCGGCGAGTCCCCGCTCACTTGCCTGAAGGTGTATTCCAAGGTTCGTCTGGAGTAGCCGCTGCATCGCGCAATGGTGTCCAAACCGACAAGGACTGTATCGCCCATGGTGACCACATGGGCGGCGCACAGGATGATCTGAGCGAACCACAGCCCCGTGTCATCGCCTCGCTCAGCGCGCATGGCGCCCCATGACCGTTCAAGAAGGTTCGCCACCAGCGCCTCGGACACGGCGCAGGCGTCCACCCGCGCGCGAACGCGCATCGTGCGCGCGGACCGAGCCTTCGTCTGAATCTGCGAGCGTTCGCGCACTAGCGCTCCCTGGTCAGAAGCCGATGATTGGCCTGGTCCGGCCCGAACCCTGTAAATGTCGAAAGAACCGGAAAGCGCAGCCACCGCGAATGCCGCCCATTCAAATCCCTGGATTTGGTTCCGATGGCCGCGCGACGACGACGTGTGAATTGCGTGGGCAACATTTGATTTGAGGGTTTGAGGTTTCTCACTCAAATGTTGCCAGAGTTGCCCCTCTGGGCGCGGCGGACAAAACGCAGGCCAACCCTTCAGAGCACGGCCGGGAGGCTGGCAGCCCCGGGTGCATCGAAGCGCCAAGCGATCGGGGCCATCAAGTGGCCCACTGCAGGCGGCAAGCCGCGGCGGCGCGCAGCGCCAATCGGTCACCGTCCATAGGGCTCAGTCCAGAACCAGGTTGGCCCTCTTGGCGAGCGCCTGCCATCGGGCCACATCCTTGGCGACAAACTCCGTCGTCTGGGCCGCAGAGGCGGGCGCCGCCACCACGCCTGCGCTCGCCAGGGCTGACTGGACCTCTGAGCTTTGCAAGGCCTTGGTGATCGCCGCGTTGAGCGTCGTGATGCGATCCGAAGGCACGCCCGCGGTCGTTGCAACGACAAACCACTGATCAGCATCGAATCCCTTCAAGCCCGCCTCGCTTAGGGTGGGGACGTCCGGCAGCATGGCCGAGCGGGACGCGGTAGTGACGCCGAATGCGCGCAGCTTGCCCGCCTTGATGTGCGGCAGCACCGGCGTGATGCCCAGCATCCCCAGAGGCACCTGGCCGCCCACGACATCCGTCACGGCCTGGCTTCCGCCCTTGTAGGGGACGTGAATGATCTGGGTATGGGCCATTTGGTTCAGCAATTCGCCCGCAAGGTGCTGACTCGTGCCATTGCCCGAGGACGCGAATGAGAAGGCCTTGGGATCCTTCTTGGCGGCGGCGAGTAGCGCTTCCAAGGAGCCCGGCAGCGGCGTCGCCGTCGTACCCACCAGCACCATGGGCCCTTTGGCGAGCATCGCGACGCCGGCCAGTTCCTTGCCAATCTGCGGGACCGGAACGTTGGTCAGGATGGGCCCGGGCACCGTCACCAACGTCAATCCATTCTTTGGCGCCTTGGCGGCCACCTGCAAGGCGATGGCGCCGGCGGCGCCCGGGCGGTTATCCACCACCACCGTCTGGCCCAGGCTCTGCTCGACCTGACGGGCTACCAGCCGCGTCACGACGTCGACAGTGCCGCCGGCCGGCTGCCCGACAAGCCAGGTGATCGGCTGGGAACCCTGCGCTAGAACAGGCACGGCGGCCGTGATCAGCGCGCCTGCGCCGATAAGCCCCAGCATGCGCCGCCGCAGAAGTGAATGGTGTTGCATCATGCGTTTTCTCCGAGAATCAATCGAGCTGGCCCGGGGGCGTGTTCGGGTGCTGCAGGAAGCTGTCCTGGAATGCCTTAACGAGCTTGAGGACTGGTCCCAGGACCCAGGTGTTGTAGACCAGCACGTCGGTTTCCTCCTTCGGATCCCGCGTGATGTTGAACAGATAGGGCGACTCCAGCTTGCCCTTGCCCTCGTTCACCGCAGGCTCCCAGTAGAAGTGCAGCTTCCAGTCGCGCCACTTGACGGCTCTCAACTCGTTCTTGATGTAGAACGGAAAGCCTTCGCGCGCCGATTTGTCCTGCTCGCCCAAGAAAAAGGGCAATTGATCTAGCCCGTCGATGGGCCGATCCTTGGGCAATTCAGCCCCAGCCAGCCCGGCGAGAGTCGTGTAGAGATCGGTCACATGCACGATCTCGTTGCTGACCCGGCCCGCGGCGACACGGCCCGGCCAGCGGACGATGAAAGGAACCCGCAGACTGCCTTCCATGGCGGTGTGATAGGTGCCGGTCCAAGGGCCTGCCGTGCCTCGATAGGGCGCCCGGAACTCCGGGCCGTTGTCACTGCAGAAGATCAGGACGGTGTCTTGCGCCAGCCCCATCTCATCGAGCGCGCCGACGATCTGCCCCACCCGATGGTCCATCTCGACCATCGAGTCGGCGAAGTCTCCCGCGCCCGTGCGACCCGCAAAATCCGGATGTGGCAGCGTCGGGAAATGCAGATGGACCAGCGGCAGGTAGAGAAAGAACGGCTTGCCCGTTGACACGCTGCGCCTCATGAAGTCGATCGACCGATCCACCAGATCCGCGTCGATGCCGCGGCGCGCTTGCAGGTCGTAGACCTTCACGTGCTGCGAGGGCTCGCCCGACTTGCCTTCCATGATGTAGGGCAACTCGACCACACTCGGATCGAAGCCGACCGTGGACGTAAATTGGCTTTCGTCGGTCGTGCGGGGAATGCCGTACCACTCGGCGAAACCGCGGTCCGAAGGAAAGCGACCCGGCACGTCGCCAAGATGCCACTTGCCGAAATGAGCGGTCGCATAACCTTTGTCAGACAGCAGTTGCGCCAGTGTGACCTCGCGCCGCGTCAGACCTTGGGGCAGGCCTGGCGGAACGGATTGCAGACAGCCGGTGCGGATCGGATGGCGCCCGCTCATGAGCGCCGAGCGGGTCGGCACGCAGTCGCTCTCCACGTTGAAGTTCTGCAGCAGCAGGCCCTGACTGGCGAGCGCGTCGATGTTGGGCGTCGGGGCGCCCCGCAAGGCGCCACCGCCGTAGCAGCCAAGCTCGCCCCAGCCAAGGTTGTCGGCCAGGATGAGGACGATGTTCGGGCAAGCACTGGCGGACATGGACATGGGCTCCTTGTGATCTGTGAGCCATCAATCTACGCCTCCAATGTCAAGAGAGGCATTCCTTAGGCACGCCAATGCCATAAACTTTGGGAATGTCTTTGGCCATTCGCGACATTCAGTATTTCCTCGCCGTGGCCCGTACAGGCCAGTTGGCAACCGCTGCAGAAGAGCAAGGTGTGACGCAGCCGGCATTGACCAAGGCCGTGCGGCGTGTGGAGCAAGAGTTTGGCCTCCAGCTTTTCGAGCGCAGCGTGCGCGGCATGACACCGACGGGCGCCGGCCTGAGGGTGGCGCAGGAGATGCGCAAGCTGCAGGCTGCTTATGCAGACACAGTGCTGCTGGCCGACGACATGCGGGCCCGGCAGGCGGGGCTCTTGCGCGTGGGCGTGACCGACACCACCGCCGGCAATCGAATGGCCACCGTGCTGGGGCCCCTGTTGCTCCAACGACCGGGGTTGCGAGTGCGAATGCGGGTGGACCGCTCGGATGTCCTTGCGGCGCAGGTGCGCGAGGGAGAGCTCGATCTGGCCCTGGTGCCCGCCTATGAGGGACAACCGCTGGACGGTGAACGCACCAAGATCGACAACGATCCGATGCTGCCCCTGGTGCGCGCGGGCCATCCCCTGGCGGCACGCGCACGCGTATCGCTCAAGGACGTGACCGGGTTCGGGTGGATGAGCGGACCGGCGAACTCTGCGGCCTACCGCACGTTGGTGGACATCTTTGCGCGCCATGCCCTGCCGCCGCCCACCGTAGTCATGGAAGTGCCTTTCGCATCGGAGATGAATCTGTCCGTGCTCGCCGCCACGGATCTGGTCACGCTGGTTCCGCGGTCGTTCATGCGCCACGCGACCGACGAAAGGTTCACGGTGCTCCCGGTCACCGCGCTGCGTATCCCTCGCGCAGTCGTCCTGCTTTCGCGCCCGGGCTCCTCATGGTCACCACTGATGGAAACGCTGCGCGATAGCCTCCTCGCCCTCCGACCTCGGTAAGAGCACATCCGTTGCGTCAGGCTCACTCGCTGGCGTCCTGACCAAGCCGACCACGCTCGATTGAGCCAGGCGAAGGCCCCGCGGCACTGGAGGGAGTCCCTAGCGAAGCAGCGCGGCCAGTGCCACGTGGACTGTCCGAGAAGCCATCGCCACCTTCTTGCGTGGCCTGGGGCCGCGGGTGACGCTCGCCGATCCGCGAGTGGCCAAACCACAGGCGAAGCGTGAACCAGCAGGCAGCAGGGCTAGTCCCAAAGCCCGGCCACCGACAGCGACATCGTGACGCGCAGGCACGAGGGACAGCGATAGAGCCCACTTTTGGGGTCGTCAAACGAATTGGACCCACCCGACCCGGTGTACGGAAGCACCTTGGTCGATTGGCACCCGGAGCATCTGAATCTCGAGGTATCAACCAGTGAGCGTCGAAGGCTCACCGCTGCTGCGCACTGAAAGCAGATCCCTGCCACGTGCTCGGCCTGCGCCAGCATCCCTCGGCCTGTACGCAGCTGTGCCTTGTAGCCGCACGGACAGCTTGCAGCGAGAAGGACACCCATCAGCTAACCACATCACCGCCGTCTGCCACAGCGACTGCCCAACATCGCCGCGCCGCTCATTCGGGTCGACCTATCCCACCACCGGCGGCGCCGCTGCTCAGTCAATCCATGGAGGTCGGCCTGGCGGGGTAGGGTGCTCATTCGACGGGACTGGTGACAATCTGGAGGCTTGCAACGGCAGTTTTCACGAGGCGCTGCAAAATAATCCAAATGTACTCATATTTGCCGCCACTCCTTGCATCAGCGCGCTAAGGGCTGGGCTGACCTCCAGAGCATCAGGTCGCCAAGAGGCCCTGCGGCGCGGGCACCCCCCGTGGCGGTTGTGCGGACGGCCTTCTCACCGACCCCATCCAGCGAGCATGGCTTGGCCTGAACCTGCGTGTTCCACGGAGGGCGCCCGAAACAGGAGCGATCAACGAAGCCGACAACTTCTTCGCACTAGTTCGCCGCATCGTTGCCGAGCCGAAGACCAGCGCGCAGCAACCACCATCTCAGCTTGGACACTGCGTGGAAAGGCATTGTGAGACCGATGTTCAACCCGACCACCGGATGACCCGACGACATTTCTAGCGTGATCGTTCGCTCTGCATCCGGGCAGGGTTGACAGGCCCAGCCGTCGGTGATCGCGCACGGAGCCAGCCTGCCCGAAGGCTCCGCGCTACCGACCGTCCAGAACAGGACTTCGCCGTGCGGGCGCAAAGCGCGAAAGCGATAGCGCGGCCCGGCGACGAGTTTGCCCGTGCAGTGCGCGCCTTGCCAGGTGCCGCCCTGGCAATTGGCCGTGAAGATGGTTCGCTCGTTCTGCAACGTGATCCGGTCGCCCGCCCAGAAGAGCCCCGCGGTGACCAATACAGCCACCACCGCAAAAAACCATGACCCCGCGCTCATTCGCATGTGGTGCGCTGGGAGCCCGGTTTCGGCGCCACGCCTTCTGCTCGTTGCGTCAGCCTATCCATAGGACCACGAGGGACGCGATCAGGCAGTAGGTGCCGAAGAAGTGCCAACGTCCCTGTTCAAGCCAATTGGACAGCCACCGCAGTGCCAGGAGGCCCGCGACGAAGCTCAGGCCCATGCCCACGAGACTCGGCCAGGCAAGCTGCCACAAGCCGGTGCCACCGGCCGCCACAAGCGAATGCGCGTTGTACAGCCGGTATGCCTCTTTCACGATTACCGCCGGGGTGAGCACCACCGCCAATGCGAAACTGAACTCTTCCGACCGACGACGAGCGACGCCCAATGCCAAGCCCGTCGAGATCGTCGCACCGGAGCGAGAAAAACCGCGAAACGGGACGCAAAGACCTTGCACTGCTCCGATCCAGGCGGCGCTGCGCAAAGACACTTCTCCATGGCGCGCAGTCAAGCGCGAGGACGCGATGATCAGTACACCAGCCGCAGCCAACGCCACGGCCATCAGCTTCGCATTCCCGAACAGATGCTCGACCTCGAAGGCCGGATCACCTCCCGCCACGATGTGCTTGAGCGCTTGGAGCAACGCCAAACCCACCACGCCAGTCGCAGCCGTAGCCACCACCACATGCAGCGCGTTGACCCGAAACGCCTTCACCGAGCCGAAGTACGTGGCCCACCACGAGCGCCAGAAGTAGACGATGACGGCGAACATCGTGCCTGTGTGCAGCATGACCAGCAGCAAGGTCATCTGAGGTGCCGTGGGATCCAGTCCCATGAGCTTCTCGGCGGCGATCACATGAGCCGAACTGGATACCGGCAGCAGTTCGGCAGCGCCCTGAATGACGGCAAGAATGAAAATCTGAAGGATATTCATGTGAAATCAGGTGAATTGAGACTCGTGAGCGATGTGCGGGCCCTCAGGTCCAATCGTGCTTCATCCGAATCAGATCGCGGTCCCCCGCCATGCTGGGGATCGCGAGAGTTCGCGGCAAAGCGTGGGCGAACATTTCTAGCGTTGACTACCACGCTCAGAGCCCAACTAAGACATGACGCGCAACCATCGCGGCATTACCTGAATTCATCATGAATCCCCGGGGCATTTTGCTGCCGCGAGCGCCCGGTGCTTTCTTGAAAGGCCCGCTGGGATGAGAGTGTGCCGGGGCATAGGGTCCGCGCAAGCCAGCCGCGCTTGACCGCGCGCACCCAAAACTTCAACACCCTCTGGGCAACATGTAGCGCCCACGACGTCCCCGGACGTGTCTTGCAGCTTGATTCGGAAGAATTCGACACGACTCAAGTGCGATCCTTTCGCCCGCGCGGCGCGCTTCAGTGGGCAAGGACGATCTTCTGCACCAGCTGTGTTTGTCCGTAGTCCGCAGTATTGCCATCGAAGCCGAAGATGTCGATGTGCACCTTGCCGTCGCGCAGCACCCGGACGTTGGCCCAACCGTAGTAGCGGTCGGTCGGCACAAGGCCTGGCGTACCCTGCTTGGGGTCGAACGGCGAGCCGCCCGAGCCCACGAGAATCTGCCAGGCCGGACTGACGCTGCCATCGCTCAACTTGACTGGATGCTGCGCGTGCATCGTGTGTTCGTGTCCGCAGAAGTAGGTTGCGCCATAAGTGTTGAGCAGGTCGATGAAGGCCGACTGGTTCGCCGGGTCGGCGTCGAAGCCCGATTCGCCGGCCACCGGCGGATTGCCATAGGCGTAGGTGCTGGCGGGCTTGTGACCGAACAGGAAGAAGTGACGCGCACCCCGCGCCTTCGCTGCAGCAAAGTCGGTGGCGATCCAGTTCACCGGGGCGTGACTGTCGTAGCCGACGGGGTCCGTGTTGATGACGGTGAAGTGCGAGTCGCCGACGTCGAAGCTGAAGCTGAGTTGGCGCTGGTCCGTGATCACGTGGTCGGCCGCACCGGGCACGTTCGTCGCGTTGAAGTTGGACGCCGGGGTGCCCACGATCGACTGGAAGCGGCCGGCGTCGATGATGAGGTCGCCCATGTTGGCGCGCCATGCATTCTCGTTGGCCAGCACGGCGTTCTTGCCCTTCTTCGGACACGCTGCGCTCACTTTGTCGCTGCACTGCACTTCGTGGTTGCCCGGCACCGGCACGACGTAGGTGCCCGTCTCCATCAGGTTCGCGACCATGCCGCGCCAGAACGCGTACTGCTTGGTGGTCTTCACGACGTCCGACTTGAGGATCCCCTCGAACGTGAGGTCCTGCGGCTGGTCAGCATTGCCGTAGCCCATGATCATGTCGCCGTTGAAGAACAGCATCTTCGGCTTCTGCGCCTGGATGGTGCGCAGAATGCGTGAAAACGGGCGCGTACTTTGGAGCCAGATCGCATCCTGCGCGGTCAGCGGCGACGACGGGTCCTGGGTGGTCGGGTCCTGGCGCGAATCGCCTACCGTTGCAAACGACAGCACGACATCTTCGTTCGCGTTGATGTCAAGGGAACGTTCCTGGTCGGCGAACGCGGGACTGGCGACCAGGGCACTTGCGGCGATGGCCAATGAAATGATGTGACGGTTCATGGACAGGTCTTCCTCGTGGTGTTGGAGTTGGATTTCGCGCGACTGTGCGATTCGCCAGTGACCAAGCCGTGACATGCCGGCACCCGCTCTACATACGTACGGCTGCGGGCGACCGCGAGCAGAAGGGAAGCGGCGCGCTGCGAGCCGACCCCGACGACACGACCGCCTTTCTTCATCCTCGGTACAGGGACCACGTCTAAGCTGTACATCAATGCGCACTCCCCGCCTCACGGTTCACCAACTGAGCTCCAATCGCGCGGGTCCTTTCAGCCTTCAAGTCGAAGCAGGCGAATGCCTTGTCGTCATGGGCAAGTCAGGTTCTGGAAAAACTGTCCTGCTGCGCTTGCTCGCAGACTTGGATCCGTCGAGTT
>JAFECZ010000519.1 GCA_018241905.1 Pseudomonadota bacterium | reverse complement strand
GTTCACCCAGACCTGGCCGGGTCCACCGCCGGCAGCGGGGGCGGAAGCAGGCGCGGCAGCGGGCTTCGCGGGCATGGCAGCAGGCGCGGCGGGCATGGCAGCCGGCGCCGCGGGCATGGCGGCCGGCGCAGCGGGTGCTGCAGGCGCAGCGGCTGGTGCCGGCGCAGCAGCGGGCTTGGTCATGGTGGTGGCCGGCGCCTGGGCGAACACGGAGGCGCTGAATGCAAGGCCAATGAAAGTGGCGAGGACGAACTTCTTCAAATCGATCTCCTGGCATCACACGAAAACACGTGCATGTTTTGCGCAACGCAAGCCGCGCCGGCCAAGTTGACGCAATGGCCCGAATTGGAAGTCGAATGAAAGACAAGACGTAAGAAGACGCTTCAACCGTTGCGTTCCGAGAAGGCACGCACCTCGCCGGGCTTGCGCAGCATCTTGTCGACGTCGGCGGCGTGCAGTTCCTCGGCGTGGATCATCTGCCGAGCGAACTCTTCCAGCGCCACCGACTTGCCCTCCACCAGCGCCAGCAGTTGGCGGTACAGCGCCAGCGCGCGGCCCTCGGTCGCCAGCGACTCTTGCAGCATGGCCGCGATGTCGTGCTTGTGCGAATCGAGCAGCGGCCCGATGCCCAGCGACGGATAGGCACCGAGCGCTGTGATCCACTCGCCCACCTGCTGCGCGTGCAGCAGCGACTCGTCGGCCTGCGCCCGCAACCACGACACGATGGGGATGCGCGAGAAGCCGAACACCAGGAACGAATAATGCGTGTAGCGCACCACGCCCGCCAATTCGGCTTCGAGCAGCTTGTTCAGAACATCGACCACCTGGTCCTTGTCGAGCTGGGACATGGATGCACCTCCTGGTGTGTGATGAAGCGCCGCCGGCCGCGGCAAGAGCCCGCAAGGCTTGCACGATCGGTGCGCTTGCGCAAGCCTTGCGGCGGCATGGGTTGGCAAGGAGTTGTTGCACTGCGGCTTGCATGGTGCTTGAATGACCGCCCGCACGTTCGCGAGGAGGCTCCACCATGGCATACGAAGCCCGCTATGTCTTCAAGCTGAACCCCGGCGCCGACCTGGCCGCCGTCATGACGACGATGCAGCAGGGGGCAGCGCTCTGGCGCAAGCACGGCGCCGCACGCCCGCAGCTGTGGGCCATCACCGCCGGCGAGCTGGGCAACTACGTGCTCAGCGTGCAGTTCGAGAGCGCAGGGGCATTTGCCAAGGTGGCCGATCCGCTGTCGGCCGACCCGGAGTTTCGCGCCTGGCAAGCCCACAACGCGCAGGCTGGCCAGATCAGCTGGGTGCGCAGCAACCACGCACGCGAGCTGGGCCTGGCCTAGGGCTGCGCCACTGCGCGCACTGCGCCTTGGGCCAGCAGATGCCTTGCGAAGAAGGCGGTGATGCGCTGGTCGACTTCCGCCATCTGGCCGCGGTCGAACCCGGGTGGGTCGTTGAGCATGTCGCCGATGAGGCCGGTCAGGCCCGGCGGCAACGGCGACAGCAGCGCACCGTGTCCGCCATGGGGCAAGTCGGCGATGTGTTCGCATGTCTTGCACGCCTGCAGCACGCGATCGCTGTGAAAACGGGGAATCAGCCAGCGGTCCTGCTGTGCGGTCACCAGGCCCAGCGGCACCGGCGGCCAGGCCAGCGACTCCATATCGAAGTCGGCTGACGAAGGCACGCCCGCCACCACGGCCGCCACGCGCGGATCCGAGTGCACGCGCGGCGTGTCGTCACTGAAGCGGTAGCGAATCACCGCCAATGCGGCCCACTTCTTGATGCCGTCGGCCCAGCCGCCCGTGAGCCGCGCAATCAACCCGACGCAGGACTGGAAGTCCTCTTCCAGGTGCGCCTCGCAATGCCGCTTGAACCCGGCCGGTGACCAGCGCCCGCCGGCCATGCTCAGGGCGGTGTGCCCGCCGGCCGACATGCCGTACACGCCGACCTTGTCCAGCTGCAGCAAGGGCGCAAAGCGCGGGTCGCGCCCCACGGCATCGATGGCGCGTGATACCTCGGCCGGGCGCAGCGTCCAGCTGTCCGGACCGGGGTCGCTGTCGTTCTTGTAGTTGTCGGCGCGGTGCTCGGGCATGGCGACCGTGAAGCCGGCCTGGACCAGGGTGCGCGCCAGGTCCGCATGCACCCAGGGCGAGCCGCCCGAGCCGTGCGAGATCACCACCAGCCGGCCGTTGCCGGGCACCGGCCGGCCCTGCGGCGCCAGCGCGAGCGTGAAGAGCCCGCGCCGCACGGGCTGCTCGGCGTCGGCCGTGGGGTAGTACAGCGTGACGGGGCCGTCGTCGGCCGTCGCCGCGATCTCGCCCAGGCCAACGGCGGCCTGGGCGAGCCCGGACAGCAGCAGCGCCAGGGTGGCCGCCAGGAAACGCAGGGATTGCATCATGTCCACAGTCCTCGTTCGTCGGTTGAGTCCGCAGGCCCCTGCCCGCGGTGAGGTGCACCATGCCCGGCGCTTGCGGCGACGTCTTGCCGAAAGCGGCAAGCGGCACGTTGCGGCTGGCCGATTTCAGGAATCGGCCAGCATTTCCCGGCGGTATTCGGTCGGCGTGAGGCCGGTGGCCGCCTTGAAGGCGCGGTTGAAGGGGCCGATGGACTGGAAGCCCGCCTCCAGCGCGACGGTCAGCACCGGAAGCGCGCGCCGCGCCGGATCGGCCAGCGCCGTGCGCGCTTCGTCCAGCCGGAAGCCGTTGACGAAGGCATTGAAGTTGCGGTGGCCCAGGCGCTGGTTGATGACGCGCCGCAGCCGGTATTCGGGTGCGCCCAGCCGCGCGGCCAGGCTGGCCACGGTGAGGTCTTCGCTGCGGTAGGCGCGCTCTTGACCCATCATTCGAAGCAGCGCTTCGGCCAGCGCGTCTTCCACCGGGTCGGCTGCGGGCTCGACAGCGCACTCGGCCGCGGGTTCTGCTGCGGGCTCGGCGATGGGCGTGACCGCGTTCGCGGGCGGAGCGCGGCGCGCCGCCGCCGCCGCCGCCGCCGCCGCCGCCGCCGCCGGTGCCGGTGCGGCCCGAAGCGCCGAGGGAAAGAGTTCGGAGGCCGCCAGTTGCAGCATCGAGGCAGCGGTTGCCGCCACGATGAACAGCAGCATTGCCACGTCGGCCGTTGCCGTCATGCCGGTCAGGCGGCCCTGCGGCGCGGCCAGGCGCACCACCAGCATCGCGAGCGTGTAGGCAACGCCCGTCACCACGATGAACAGCCGCAGCCGGCGCCGCCCTTCGACCAGGTCGGCTCGCCAGTGCACCACCGCCGCCACCGTGGCCAGCACCGCGAATAGCAAGGGCACGCCACGCTGCAGGCCAGTGGTGACCGCGGCAAGCGGCGACGCGCGACCGCCCATCCAGGCGCAATTGAAGGCTGCCAGGGCCGCCACCGCCAGCCATGCGGCGGCATGCACGGGGCGCAGGGCGAAATCGTCGTCGAACAACGCCTGCACGAAGATCCAGAACAGCACGGCGTTGCCCACGGAAACGGCCACCAGCGGCGCTTGCCACAGACGGGGAAGCGTTTGCTCGAGCAGCGGCGTGGAGCCGATGACCTGCACCGCCAGGCCAAGCACCAGCGCCACCGCGGCGCGCGCCGCCGGCAAGGCCGGTCGATCTC
>JAFECZ010000518.1 GCA_018241905.1 Pseudomonadota bacterium | reverse complement strand
GGAAGCACCCGAGCGACATGGTGCAGGAGGGCTTTCCCTTCTTCGGCACCACGCCGGCCGAGATCAACAAGGCGCTGACGGTGCCCGGCTACTTCGACCCCTGGAGCGTGCGCAACATGCGCGTGGCCCTTTCGCCCGATTCGCCCGCACCCCGCACCGCGGGCGACCCGATCGCGATGCGCGCCGCCTACACCTCGGGCCATGTGTTCACCGGGCGCCTGAACGTGCCGGCCATCGACCACCGCCAGTACCTGGAGCGCGAGCTGGACATGCACAACAGCCACCAGTCCTTTGCGGTGCGCAAGCGCGTGCTGCAGAAGATGGGCAACAGCGACAACCTGGTCGTCTGGTTCACCGACACCACGCCTGGCGTCCCCAAGGCCAGCCAGTCGCTGCAGGCACTGGCCGTGATGGACCAGTGGCTGACCAACATGCGCAACAACCCGTCGGGCGGCATCGCGGGCAACAAGCCGGCCGATGCGGTGGACTCGTGCTTCGACCTGCAGGGCCAGCGCATGAGCGCAGGCGCCGGGGTGTGGGGCGGCATCCTGGACAGCCAGCCGGCGGGTGCGTGCACGCAGGCTTTCCCGCTGTACGGCACCTCGCGCACCGTGGCCGGCGCGCCCATCGAGGGCGCCATCTATCGCTGCGCGCTCAAGCCGGTGGAGCAGGCGCTTGCCGATGGCACGTATGGCAGCTCGGTGCCGAACGCGCAGCAGGTGGAGCAGCTCAAGCGCATCTTCCCGCAAGGGGTGTGCGATTACACGAAGCCGGATCAGGCGCGGCCGGTGGAGGGGTGAGTTTCGCGGCGATGCCGCAATGCAACGCAACCTGGTCCTCCTCTCCCGTGGGGATGCCAAGGTTGCGTTCGCCTGTATCGTGGGGCTTCATTCCAGAAGCTCCATGACCGGACAGACTGCCACCAAGTCTCCATACAGCCAGGCGTTGACGCTATTCCTCTCGGTCTCATCGGCTTCGATCATCGTGCTTGCACTCCTCGGATATGGGGTCGCGACTTCGGCTGAAGCGAAGTTCGGTGTGCCACACGCGATCATGTTCAATTCCACGTCCGACCTCCTAACCCTCGGGGGCTGGGCCATCATCGAGACGCTATCGCATCTGAACAAGCTGTTTGAGTGGAGTTTCTATAGGGACGTCTGGACGGTCCTCTGGCCAATGAGCAAACCCGCGCTCGTGATTCTGCTCGCCGGCACTGCGCTGATGGGCTTGATCCAGTTGGCCCGGGATCGCAACGGCAAATCGAATTGGTTGGAGAGGAGACGCGCCTCGATTCGGAGCTGGGTCCGAAAGCACCCCTGGATTGCCACGTGCCTGGCACTTCCCGTATTCGTCACCTTCGGTACCTTTTCGGTGTGGATTCTCATCGCCCTGGCATTTGTGTTCGGGGTAGCGCTGATCGCTGCCCTGCTCAGCGTCGTGCCTACGCTGGGCCACCTTGCAGGACAGAATCACATCGATGATTGGGTCATCGGACCGAAGATCTGCATTCCCATCAGGTCGAGAGAGACGCGCTTGAGCGATGCAGGAGTCGAGAAATCCAAAGCGCCCGGCGAGAAGCAGCGTGCGGCAAATTGCGTGGCCATCACTTTGGCAGATGGCAAGGAGTTCAAAGGACGCGTGGTCTTTGCAACCTTCAGTGCAATCGTGCTCTTTGATCCGTCTGCGGGCACGGTTCAACGTGTTGCAACGGGCGGGGCGAGTGTGGAGGTGGTTGGGAAGCTCTAACCGAGGTGGTCAAACACCAGCGCCACCCAGGTCGCGCACCTCTGCAGGTCGCCGTCGTCGTCAAGGACCATCGGGCTCGAGCCGCCAGGCCCACCACCTCTTCGCCAGAAATGCAGCCACCAAGGCGTTCGCGTGTCCGTGGCCGAGCTGACTCATTGCCAGATCAGAGCTGAAGCTCCATCTCCGCGACGCAAATCGCAGATCCTTCGGACAACAGTTGCTGGCCTCCCGTCTCCTTGAAGCCCACCTTGCGATAGAGCGAACCTGACGCGACCTCGTCTGCCACGCACCACAGCCTCAAACATCCAAAGTCTCGCTCGCCGGCCCAGCGGATGACCTCTTGGAGCAAGCCTTCACCGATGCCCTGCCTGCGCCATCTAGGGTCCACCCACATGCCACCGACGCGGCCGGTTCGGGCTTGCGCATGGTCGACAAGTCCGAATGCAGATCCAACGGGCTGGTCGCCTTCACACGCGAGGAACATTACGTTCCTGCCGGGCTGGGTGACTGAGCGAGTCAGGTCCTCCCAGTACGACGAGGGGCGTACAACCAAATCAGCGTACGTATCACGAAACGAACCCGGTGCGTCCTGCAGCGCCCTCAGGCGCAGTTTGCGCAAGAGACCCGACTCGTGCGGCTCCAGTCTTCTCGTCGAGCACATGACCGGGCTCCTTCGTTGCATGCACTTTGGACTCACGCGCGCCTGAAATCCAGCTCGCGCAGCAGCTGCGCCGTGCCACGCGTGAGCCGCGTGGCCGGCCGCGCCACCGGGGTGGCCAGCACCAGCGAGTTCCAGATGCCAGGCGGCCCGATGGGCGCGCGCTGCAATGCCTCGTCACCCTTGCTGCTCAATGCGCTCTCCGGAAGGATGGTGCACCCTACCCCCTTGGCAACAAGATCGAGCACGGTGCGCACGGCCCCGACTTCCGCCAGCACATGCAGATGGATGCCCCGCGGCATCAGCGCGTTGTCGAGCAACTGGCGGATGGCGTTGGGCGCGCTGGGCAGCACCATCGGGTAGCTCGGGAGGGCCGCCAGCCCGACCCGCGCCGGCAGCTTGCTGCTCGCCGGCGCCACCAGCAGGAGCCTTTCCCGAATCAGCGGCTCACAAGACAGCTGCGGCGACGCCGCCGGGTCGAACAGCAGCGCCATGTCGAGCCGGCCCGCGATCAGCGATTCGCGCAGTGAAGCGCTCAACCCCTCCAGCACCGTGATGACCGCACGCGGAAACTGCTCGCGAAAGCGCTGGATGAGCGATGCGCTCATGCCCAGCGCCACGCGCGGGGGCAATCCGACGACGACTCGGCCGCTCGGACTCTCATCCATGTCGCGCAGCTCGTCGCGGGCACGCCGCTCGATGTCGAGCATCGCCCGCGCATGGGTCAGCAGCGACTGTCCTGCCTCGGTCAGCGACACGCCGCGGCCCGTGCGCACCAGCAGGCGCTGACCCAGCTCCGACTCCAGCAAGGCAATCTGACGGCTCAGGCTCGGCTGCGCCAGGTTCAGCGCAACCGCGCCGCCGCTGAAGCTGCCCGCTTCGGCCACGCTCACGAAGTACTGCAACTGGCGCAATTCCATATAGCCAGCAAGCATAGCTGGTATAGATCCGATGCCATTACGCTTTGGCAACGCGGCCGACAAACTTGCGGCCATGACATCGCCCCTCCCGCCCAACGCCTGCAACGCGCACTGCCACGTGTTCGGGCCGCGCGAGCGCTTTCCCTACGCACCGGATGCGAGCTTCGTGCCGCAGCACGATGCCCCCAAGGAAGACTTGTTCGCCCTGAACGACCGCCTCGGCCTGAAGCGCTGCGTGGTGGTGCAGTCCGCCTGCCACGGTTTCGACAACCGCGCGGCTGAAGACA
>JAFECZ010000517.1 GCA_018241905.1 Pseudomonadota bacterium | reverse complement strand
GGAGCCAGCCCCCATGCCCATGAACATCTTCCACGTTGCCGGCTCCGCCATGGCGGCCCAGTCGCAGCGCATGAACGTCACGGCCAGCAACATGGCCAACGCCGACAGCGTGGCCGGCCCCGACGGCCAGCCCTATCGGGCCAGGCAGGTCGTCTTCCAGGTGGATGCCGACTCGCGCAACGACGTGGGCGGCGTGCGCGTGGCCTCGGTGGTCGAGGACCAGTCGCCCCTGCGCACCCTGTACGACCCCAAGAACCCGCACGCCAACGCCGAGGGCTACGTGAGCCTGCCCAACGTGAACGTGGTGGAGGAGATGACCAACATGATCTCCGCATCGCGCAGCTACCAGGCCAACGTCGAGGTGCTCAACACCGCCAAGACCTTGATGGTCAAGACGCTCAGCGTCGGGCAGTAGACGCCCGGTCGCGCCTTCGCACCCAACCCCATTTGAAAAGAAACGCCCGCCGTGAGCGCGGGCCACAGGAGCCTTTTTCGCCATGGCCGTCAGCGACACCACTTCCGCCTCGTCCGCTTCCTCCGCCAACGCGGCGGCAGCGGCCATGGGCAGCGTCACCTCCAGTGCCGACATCGAGCAGCGCTTCTTGAAGCTGCTGGTGACCCAGCTCAACAACCAGGACCCGCTCAACCCCATGCAGAACGCCGAGCTCACCTCGCAGCTGGCGCAGATGAGCACCGTGAGCGGCATCGAGAAGCTCAACACCGCCCTGTCCGGCCTGGTGAGCCAGAGCGGCGCCAGCCAGGTGCTGCAGGCCGCTTCGATGATCGGCTACTCGGTGCTCTCGCCGGGCAACGAGCTCACAGTGTCCAAGGACCAGGCCAGCGTGCCCTTCGCGGTGGAGCTGCCTTCGTCCGCATCGGATGTGAAGGTGGTGGTGACCGATGCCAACGGCAAGACCGTCCGCACCATGGAGCTGGGCACCTTGCCCTCGGGCGTGAACGGCGTGACCTGGGACGGCAAGAACGAAGCCGGCGATGCCGTGGCCGAGGGCAGCTACCGCTACAGCGTGGTGGCCAGCAATGGCGGCACGGCGGTCAATGCCACGGCACTGAGCTTCTCGCAGGTGGCGGCGGTCAAGCAAAGCGGCGGCAGCGTGGCGCTGGAGCTCGCGGCCGGCCGGAGCATCGGCCTGGCGGACGTGCGCATGTTCCTGTAGGGCAAGCGCCGCTTTTCATCTCCCTTCGAACAGAACAGAACCCAAGGACCTACCCATGAGCTTCTCCCAGGGCATCAGCGGCCTGTCGGCTGCCGCCGCGAACCTCGACGTCATCGGCAACAACATCGCCAACTCCGGCACCATCGGCTTCAAGTCGGCGGCGGCCACCTTCCAGGACGTGTACGCGGGCTCGCGCATCGGGCTGGGCGTGGCGGTGTCGGGCGTGGTGCAGAACTTCGCGCAGGGCTCGGTGCAGACCAGCTCGCGCCCGCTGGACGTGGCCATCCTCAACGGCGACGGCTTCTTCCGCCTGGCCAGCGCGAACGGCGAAGTCATGTACTCGCGCAACGGCCAGTTCACCCGCGACAAGGACGGCTACATCGTCAATTCGTCTGGCCTGCGCCTGACGGGCTACGGCGTGTCGGCCAACGGCACCATCAACGGCGGCACGCCCAGCGCGCTGCAGATCCAGACGGCGGCGATGAACCCCAACGCCACCAAGAACATCGACGCGGAGTTCAACCTCGACGCGCGCAGCGTGACGCCCACGGCGACGCCCTTCGACCCCAACGACTCGAACACCTACAACTATTCCAACGCACTGGGCCCCATCTACGACTCGCTGGGCAATCCGCACGAGCTGGGCGCCTTCTTCGTGAAAACCGGCTCGGGCACCTGGGACGTGTACGCCACCTCCGACGGCGCGGCCGTCGGCGCCGGCCCGGTCACCTCGCTGACCTTCGACCAGAACGGCAACCTGACCGCCCCGGCCGGCGGCAAGTTCAACATCAACGGCCTGAGCTTTCCCAACGGCTCGGCAACGATGGACATGACCGTGGGCCTGGCCGGCACCACCCAGTTCGGCAATGCCAACGCCGTCAGCCGCCTCACCCAGGACGGCTACGCCGCCGGCGTGCTCACCTCGTTCTCGATCAACGACGACGGCACCATCACCGGCAAGTACTCCAACGAGCAGACCAAGCTGCTCGGCCAGGTGGTGCTCTCGTCCTTCGCCAATCCCAACGGGCTGGAGCCCAAAGGCGACAACGTGTGGGCCGAGACGCAGGCCTCGGGCCAGCCGCTGACCGGCACGCCCGGCGCGGGCACCAAGCAGGGCGCGCTGGCATCGGGCGCGCTGGAGTCCTCCAACGTGGACCTGACTGCCGAGCTGGTCAACCTCATCGTCGCGCAGCGCACCTACCAGGCCAACGCGCAGACGGTGAAGACGCAGGACCAGGTCATGCAGACCCTGATGAACATCCGCTAAGGCCAAGGCCGAGCAGTAGGAGCGCGCAGTGGATCGCATGCTGTACGTCGCCATGAGCGGCGCCAAACAGTCCATGGAGCAGCAGGCCGTGGTGGCCCACAACATGGCGAACGTGTCGACGCCCGGCTTCCGGGCGCAGATCAACAGCTTCCGGGCGGTGCCGGTGGTGGGCGAAGAGTCGCGCACCCGCGCCTTCGTGGTGGCCACCACGCCCGGGGCCGACTTCCGCCACGGCCAGCTCACCGAAACCGGCCGCGCGCTGGACGTGGCGGTGCAGGGCGACGGCTGGCTGGCGGTGCAGGCCGCCGACGGCAGCGAGGCCTACACCCGCGTGGGCAACCTGCAGGTGGGCGCCGATGGGCAGCTGCTGACCATGGGCGGGCTTCAGGTGCTCGGCGATGGCGGCCCCATGGCGGTTCCACCAGGTGCGCAGGCGCAGGTGGCGGCCGACGGCCTGGTTACCGCGCGCGGCGCCGGCGACCCGCTCACCGGCATCGCCGACGTGGGCCGGCTCAAGCTGGTCAACCCGCCCACCACCGACCTGGTGCGCGGCGACGATGGCCTGTTTCGCATGCGCGAAGGGCTGCCGCCGGCCGACGCGGACCCGGCCGTGCGCCTGGTCAGCGGCGTGATCGAAGGCAGCAACGTGAATCCGGTCGAGGCGATGGTGGACATGATTTCCAACGCCCGCCGCTTCGAGCTGCAGATGAAGTCCATCCAGAGCGCCAACGAAGGCGCGCAATCGGCCAACAAGCTGCTCGCCTACGGCTGAGCGGCGAACCTCCACAACGCACAGATCCCCATCAAATGATCCGTTCCCTCAGCATCGCCAAGACCGGCCTGGACGCCCAGCAGACGCAGCTGGACGTCGTCTCCAACAACCTGGCCAACGTCGGCACCACCGGCTTCAAGCGCAGCCGCGCGGTATTCGAAGACCTGATGTACCAGAACCTGCGCCAGGTGGGCGGCCAGACCTCGGACCAGACGCGCCTGCCCTCGGGCCTGCAGGTGGGCACCGGTGTGCACGTGGTGGCCACCGAGCGCATTCACGCGCAGGGCAATCTCACCAAGACCGAGAACCCGAAGGACGTGGCCATCAACGGCCAGGGCTTCTTCCAGATCCAGATGCCCGACGGCACCACGGCCTACACGCGCGACGACTCCTTCCAGGCCGACGCCAACGGCCAGCTGGTGA
>JAFECZ010000516.1 GCA_018241905.1 Pseudomonadota bacterium | reverse complement strand
CGGTGACCAGGAAACGCACGATGGGGGCGATGTCCTCGATGTCGGTCAGCCCCTTCCTGGAGAACTTGCTCAGTGCCGCGGCGCTGCTGTGGTACGCGGTGGATTCCTTGCTTTCCTGGCCGTAGAAGAACGGTGTGTCCATGGGGCCGGGGCCGATGGCATTGACCGAGATGCCGCGCCCGCCGAACTCCTTGGAGGCGGCGCGCGTGTAGTGCTCCACCGGCGCCTTGGAGCCCGGGTACACCGCGTAGTCGCTGGTATAGGCCGCCAGCAGCGAACTGACGATGGTGACGATGCTGCCGCCATCGGCCATGGTCCGCCCGGCCTGCTGCATGAAGAAGAAGGCCGCCTTCGAGTTGGCGTCGAAGCTGCGTTCGTAGTCGGCCTCGGTCACCTCCAGGATGGGCTTCTTGATGACCACGCCAGCCGTGTTGACCGCCACGTCCACCTGGCCGAACTGCTGCACGGCCTGGTCGAACAGGCGCACGTTGTTCTCGACCACCGCCAGGTCGCCCTGGAACAGCAGGGTCTGCGCGCCCTTGGCCTGCAACTCGCCGGCGGTCCTTTCCGCATCGGTGCGCGAGGCGCTGCTGTTGTAGTGGATGGCAACGCCCCTGGCGCCGGCGTCGACCAGTTGATGGGCGATGAGCGCGCCCAGGTTCTTGCCGCCGCCGGCAATGACGGCGACCTTGTTTTTCAGCGTACGTGCGGACATGGAAAAGACCTCCTGAGTGGATGCAATGGATGCCGATGTGTGATGTGCGAATGCCAGTCTATTGAACAGACTCCACCGCATAAATCCAAGAATCGTGGCTAGACTGTTATTAAAATTTCGAACAATCTTCACCACCTCCCATGGACCGCATCGATCTCCTTCAGGTGTTCCTGCGCGTGGCCGAGACCGGCAGCTTCACTCGCACGGCCGACGGCCTGCAGCTGCCGCGCGGCACCGTGACGGCCGCGGTGCAGCAGCTGGAGGCCAAGCTGGGCACGCGCCTGTTGCATCGCACCACCCGCCGCGTCGGCCTCACGCCCGATGGCGAAGTGCTGCTGGAGCGCGCCCGCGCCCTGGTGGCCGACATGGAAGACCTGGAGCAGCACTTCCTGCCCACCCTTGGCAGCGTGGCCGGGCGAATCAAGGTCGACGTGCCCAGCCGCATCGCGCGGCGCCTCATCGCGCCCGCCCTGCCCGGCTTCTTCGCGCGCTACCCGGGCCTGGAACTGGAGCTGGGTTCGAGCGACCGCGCCATCGACCTCGTGCAGGAAGGCGTGGACTGCGCCCTGCGCGTGGGCCCGCTGGCCAGCAGCAGCCTGGTCGCCCGGCCGCTGGGCCGCTTCACGCTGGTCAACTGCGCCAGTCCGGCCTACCTCCAGGCGCACGGCACGCCCACCAATCCGGCCGATCTGCCCAGGCACCTGGCGGTGAACTACGCCTCGCCCACCAGCGGCCGCGCGTCGATGTGGGAGTGGCACGGCCGCGATGGCCGCGCCTCGTCGCTGCGCATGCGCAGCCAGGTGACGGCCAACAACGCCGAGACCTACATCGCCTGCGCGCTCGCCGGACTCGGCCTGATCCAGATCCCGCTCTTCGACGTGCGCGAGCACCTGGCCGCCGGCGAGCTGGTCGAGGTGTTGCACGATGCGCGACCCGTGGCGCTGCCGGTGCACCTGGTGTACGCCCACCGGCGCAACCTGTCGCGCCGCACCCAGGCCTTTGCAAGCTGGCTCGAAGAGCTGCTGGCCCCGGCCTTCGACTAGGCGTATTTCAGCGGTCTGTCTTGGCAATGGCAGTCAGATAGCGTCTCAATCGCTTATCTTCGGTATTACAAGATTCAGGGAGAACCCATCGTGCAAAGTCTTTTGCGTGCGCGCAGCACGCTCTTGGCGCGCCTGTGCGCCGTTGCGCTGCTTGGCGCTTTGTCTTTCGGGCAGGGCATGGCGGCTGATTCCGTCGCTTCGCGGCCACCTGCCAGCGTCGTCGAACGCGCACCACCTGTTCAAGAAGCTCCATCGCCTGCGCTGCCACATGTCGAGTGGCCCAACAACGGCATTGCCCAGCGCCGGCTGGAGGGTGGCATCAACTACAACATGTTTGTCGAGAATGACAACGGTACCTGGCGTGCCTGGGTGCAGTCGGACGTGAGCGCCCTCGCGAAAAGGAATTCGGGCAAGGCAAAGGCTTTGGACTTCTTCAGCGGCGAGCAACGGATGGTGAAGGCCAGCGTGGAGGAGTACACCCAGGAGCAGGAGCCAGGATTCTGGGATCCAAAGAGGAGAGAGGTACATATTCCCCATCGAGATTGGAGGCTTCAGTTCATTCGAGATGGCTATGTCGAAGGTCTCAAACGAAGCCCGCTCCTGGACCTCGATGCAGAGCGTTGCCCCCACTCCTTCTCAGGCCTGCAGAGCGAATCCGGCAGCAACGCACAGCGCCAACCTGTCTGGAGCAGGATCCCCCTGATCCATGACAAGACGTTCGGCAGCCTTTGTAAGGAAGGCGAATACTCATCCAGCATCTACACCACGCTTGACCTGAACGACGGCACATTCCTTGTGACCATGCAGTGCTGGATCTTCCGCCTGCGCAAGTCGGATCTGTCCCCCGTGGGTGAAGCGCCTGCGCTGCGCATTGTGGATGAGGCGGCGCTGAAAGCTGCCATCGACAAGGCCAAGGGCCAGCACATCGAGAGTGGAACCGCCTATATCGACCAGGCGCTGGGCTTGCACATCGATGAGGCCTATGCCTGTAAGCGCAGCGCCTCGCGCTGAGCACACCAATTCTGAATCTCAAAAACACATCAGGGAGAACTCGCCATGTCAAATTTGACTGACGCGCAATTGCGCGCCTTGGCCTACTACGCGGTCGGCGTGGCCTCAGAAGGCAAAGACGTTGCCTATGAGTTGCGCATTGCCGCCAATACAAGCACCGGCCCCAATGGCGAAAGGTTGCTTCAACCCATTGGCAACAGTGGCTACACGGTCGGGGAAATGCAGACCGACCTGGGCGCCCGCCCGAAAGCAGCGCAAGACCTTGTGCACAGGTTTCAGGTATGGGCGCGGGCCCGGCACCCGGACTGGGTCATGTCAACTGCCCAGGAAGAACACGCCGCAACCGAATTGGGAAGAGACGGCAACAAGATCCGCGACCCGGACTATGTCGCGCATGACGAGGCCTACCAGAAGACGCACCATAACCAGCACATTCCCAGCTTCCTACTACCCGACAAAGGCTCGGACATTGAACCCGTCTTGAAGGAGCGCCTGAACAAGTATCTGGCCAGCGACGAGGGAAAGTCCTTTGTGCATGTGCTGGACGTCGCGCAAGTTGAGGACCTGAAGAAAAATGTGGGAAAACGATTGCAGGTAACGCCGCTCTACAAGCAATCCTCCCTCGAAGACCAAGCCAAGCTCTTCGGCATGGTCGCCAAGGCTTACAACCAGGGCCCTTTGCAAGCAGGCAAGATTCTGACCGGCATCGAGAATAAAAGTCTCACCAGCCTGGACGACGTCCACAAGAGAATTGGCACCCTTGCCGACTACATGCGCACCGGCCGCGACCATGCGCTGGACGGCGTCAAAGTCTTCAACGCCCTGTCAAGCGCCAGCGAGAAGAACTCGATACACGCGCCCTGGCAGGCGGTTG
>JAFECZ010000515.1 GCA_018241905.1 Pseudomonadota bacterium | reverse complement strand
CGGGCCCCGACTATCCCGGCGGCGCGCAGATCATCAGCAGCCCGTCCGAGATCGCCGAGGCCTACCGCAGCGGCCGCGGCTCGCTCAAGGTGCGCGCGCGCTGGAAGATCGAGGAACTGGCGCGCGGCCAGTGGCAGCTGGTGGTGAACGAGCTGCCGCCGGGCGTCAGCTCGCAGAAGGTGCTGGAGGAAATCGAGGAGCTCACCAACCCCAAGGTGCGCGCCGGCAAGAAGGCGCTCACCGCCGAGCAGACGCAACTCAAGGCCTCGGTGCTGGCCGTGCTCGACGTGGTGCGCGACGAGTCGAGCAAGGACGCGCCGGTGCGCCTGGTGTTCGAGCCCAAGACCAGCCGCATCAGCCAGGAGGAATTCACCACCACGCTGCTGGCCCACACCTCGCTCGAAAGCTCGGCGCCCATCAACCTCACGATGGTGGGCATCGACGGCAAGCCGGTGCAGAAGTCGCTGCGCCAGATGCTCAATGAATGGGTGGAGTTCCGCGCCGGCACGGTGCAGCGCCGCTCGCAGTTCCGCCTGGACAAGGTGCTGGACCGCATCCACATCCTCGAAGGCCGGCAGCTGGTCCTGCTCAACATCGACGAGGTGATCGCCATCATCCGAGCGGCCGAGGACCCCAAGGCCGCGCTCATCGCCCGCTTCAACCTGAGCGAGCGCCAGGCCGAGGACATTCTCGAAATCCGGCTGCGCCAGTTGGCCCGCCTGGAAGCCATCAAGATCGAGCAGGAGCTGAAGAACCTGCGCGAGGACCAGAAGAAGCTGGAAGAAATCCTGGGCAGCCCGGCCGCGCTGCGCCGCCTGATGATCAAGGAGATCGAGCAGGACGCGAAGACCTTCGAGGACGAGCGCCGCACGCTCATCCAGGCCGAGAAGCGCGCCGTGGCCGAGGTGCGTGTGGTGGACGAGCCCGTCACCGTCATCGTGTCGCAGAAGGGCTGGGTGCGCGCCCAGAAGGGCTGGGCCGCCGACCGCACGGCGCCGGCCGAATACAGCTTCAAGTCGGGCGATGCGCTGTACGAAGCATTCGAGTGCCGCACGGTCGACACGCTGCTGGTCTTCGGCACCGCCAAGGACAAGAGCGTGCGCGTCTACACCGTGCCGGTGGCGTCGCTGCCGGGCGGGCGCGGCGACGGCCAGCCGGTGACCACGCTCATCGACCTGGAAAGCGGCACGCAGGTGCAGCACTTCTTTGCCGGCCCGGTCGGCGCCAGCCTGCTGCTGGCCAATTCCGGCGGCTACGGCTTCATCGCGACGGTCGAGAACATGATGTCGCGCCAGCGTGCCGGCAAGGCCTTCATCGACGTGGGCGAGGGCGAGAGCCTGTGCCGGCCGTCTCTGGTGGGCGGTGCGGGCGGCGCCGAGCCGGCGCCCATGGCCACGCATGTGGCTTGCGCATCGGCGGGCGGGCGCATCCTGACCTTCGAGATTGCCGAACTGAAGGCGCTGCCCAAGGGCGGACGCGGCCTCACGCTGATCGACCTGGACGCCAAGGACAGCCTGGCCGGCGCCGCGGCCTACACTCGCAGCGTGAAGATCGAAGGCATCGGCCGCGGCGCCAAGCCGCGCGACGAGACGCTGGAGATCCGCTCGCTCAACAACGCCCGCGCCGCGCGCGGACGAAAGGGCAAGGCAGCCGACCTGGGCTTCAAGCCCAATTCCATCGTGCGGGTGCAGTGATGAAGCCCGCACGCTCATCACTTCGCGTATCGCTGCCCCCCGAGGGGGCGCTCAATGCCCTTCGGGCGGCCGGGCGGGCATTGGCATGAATCTCGATATCGGCGTCGTCGGCATCATTGTCATCGTGGCCAGCGGCATCGTCAGCTTCGCGCTGGGCCGCTACCTCTCGAACAAGCGCCGCGAGAAGAAGGACGCGCAAAAGCGCACAGCCGAGCTGGCCAATCAAAGCCGGCAGGTGCGCCGCGCGCGCGAGCGCAAGGAACGAGGGCGCCGGTAGGTGCCACGGGTGTTCGATCCACTCATTCAATTCATCTTCAGAAAGCCAAGCCGCATGTCCCTCCCTCCCATCGAAATCGAGACCGGCCCGAACCCCACCGCCTCCATCGTGCTGATGCACGGCCTGGGCGCCGACGGCAACGACTTCGTGCCCATTGCGCAGGAGCTGGACCTGTCCAGCGTCGGCCCGGTGCGCTTCGTCTTTCCCAACGCGCCGGTCATGCCGGTCACCATCAATGGCGGCTACCAGATGCCGGCCTGGTACGACATCTATGGCCCCAACCTGGTGCAGCGCGAGGATGAAGCGGGCCTGCGCCGCTCGCAGGCGGCCATCGAGGCGCTGATCGAAAAAGAAAAATCGCGCGGCATCGCGGCCGACCGCATCGTGGTGGCCGGCTTTTCGCAGGGCTGCGCCATGGCCCTGATGACGGGCCTGCGCCACGCCGAGAAGCTGGCCGGCATCGTGGGCCTGTCGGGCTACCTGCCGCTGGCGGCAACCCTGCCGGCCGAGCGCCATGCGGCCAACCGCGACACGCCGATCTTCCTGGCCCATGGCAGCGCCGACCCGGTCGTGGTGCTGCCGCGCGCCACCGCCACGCGCGATGCGCTGAAGGCGCTGGGCTACAAGGTCGACTGGCACGAATACCCCATGGCGCATTCGGTGTGCATGGAAGAAATCGCCGATCTCAACGCCTGGCTGCTGCGCGCGCTGGCGCGTTGAGGCCGGCGGGGGCGCTTGACCGTTTCCAAGCATGTCTTGCCCGGGCATGCTAACTTCCGGCCCCACTTGGAAAGAACAACCGGTCCCATGGATATGAGCACTTTGCAGGAGCGTGTGAACGCGCTCGATTCCGCGCGCCTGCTGGGCATGCGCCGCGGCATCGAGAAGGAAAGCCTGCGGGCGCAGCCCGACGGCCGGCTGGCCCTGACACCGCATCCGGCGGTGCTGGGCTCGGCGCTGACCCATCCGCACATCACCACCGACTTCAGCGAGTCGCAGGTGGAACTGATCACCGGTGCGCACACCGAGGTGGACGCCTGCCTGGAAGAGCTGTCGCGCATCCACCAGTTCACCTACAAGGCGCTGGAGGCCAGCGACGAGCGCCTGTGGGTCTCGAGCATGCCCTGCGGCCTGCCGGCGGACGAGACCATTCCGATCGGGCGCTATGGCTCCTCCAATGTCGGACGGGCAAAAAGCGTCTACCGCATGGGCCTGGCCTATCGCTATGGCCGGCGCATGCAGACCATCTCGGGCATCCACTACAACTGGTCGCTGCCCGGGGTGGACAACGAGCAGTACTTCGGCCTGATCCGCAACTTCCGCCGCAATGCCTTCCTGCTGCTGTATCTCTTTGGCGCATCGCCGTCCCTGTGTTCGACCTTTGTCGCAGGGCGTGAGCACGAGTTGCAGCCGCTGGGCGAAGGCAGCATGTACATGCCGCACGGCACCTCGCTGCGCATGGGGCGCCTGGGCTACCAGAGCGACGCGCAATCGTCGCTGGCGGTGAGCTACAACAGCCTCGAAGGCTATGGTGCATCGCTGGAAGACGCGCTCACGCATCCCTGGCCGGCCTACGAAGCCATCGGTATCCAGGGGCCCGGCGGCGAATACAACCAGCTGGCCACCACGCTGCTGCAGATCGAGAACGAGTTCTACGGCACCATCCGTCCCAAGCGCACCATCTTCACCGGCGAGCGTCCGCTGCATGCGCTGCG
>JAFECZ010000514.1 GCA_018241905.1 Pseudomonadota bacterium | reverse complement strand
AGGTCATCTACCAAGCAGCGGAGCCGGCATGGTGGGCACCCGTGGTCAAGATGCACTTCGCTGGCAACGATCTGGCAAGGCTCGAGCCCATGCTCTCCGCTGTCGAGTTGCCGTATTCCATACTCGACGCTGAAGTCAGCCATCTTTCGACCGGAGAGCGCCAGCGACTGGCTCTTCTTCGGTCGCTCGCCAGGGGCCCCAGCGTCCTCTTGCTCGACGAGCCCACCGCGGCACTCGATCGAGAGGCGACGCTGGCCTACGAAGAACTCGTTCGACAACAACTTCAACAGGGTACGGCTGCCATCTGGGTCACGCATTCTCATGAACAGGCAATGCGGGTCGCCCATCGACAACTGGAGATGGCCAATCGTTCGCTGGAGAGCCCATGAACGTTGTCCACCTGGCGTTCACTGACATTGCGCTCGCGTCTCTGCTCGCGCTGGCAAGCGCCGTCGCATCAATCGCGCTCCGCTTAAACATCCATCGTCAAGTGCTGTGGGCGGCAGGCCGCATGGTTGTGCAGCTACTGCTGGTCGGGCTGGTCTTGAGAATCGTCTTTTCATCTCAATCGGCGATTGCCACGCTCTTGGTGGGCCTTGTGATGATCGCGGCAGCCTCGCGCGAGGTTGCGGTCCGCCCTGAGTGGCGCATTGCACGTGGTGGCAATCATGTGATCGCGTCCATCACTGTGGCGCTGGCAAGCGCCGCCACCGTCATACTGGGACTGCTCACCGCGATTCGCCCGCAGCCCTGGCATGACCCGCGTTACGCGATACCTCTTCTGGGCATTGTTCTTGGCAGTGTCCTCAACTCTGCGAGCCTCGGGCTCGACAGCTTTCTGGAGGGCGTCGCACTGCGCCGTGGCGCCATCGAAGCCCAACTGGCATTGGGCTCGTCCATTCAACAGGCGTTGAGCGAGTTGATTCGAAGCTCGATCCGCCGGGGCTTCATCCCGATGATCAACCAGATGTCGGCCGCCGGCATCATCACGCTGCCCGGGATCATGACCGGTCAACTTCTTGCCGGGATGGATCCGATGGAGGCTGCCAAGTACCAGATCCTGTTGCTGCTGCTGTTGACCGGCGCTGGCGGCATGGCATCGATCGGCGCGATCTTTCTGGCGGTTCGATGGGTCTCCGATGACCGACAAAGACTGCGTATGGACCGTCTGCAGCGCACCAGGCCAGCCAGCGCCTCGACCTGACAACCGGCCGCACGCCGTGGTCGTGCGGTCGTCGCATCAGTGCTTCTATGCTTGCGCCACCTGGTGCAGGTGATGCGCGCGATCGAGCATTTCCCGGCCCACCGCCGTGATGCGCGCATCGGGCGACTCCACGAGCAAGCCCCCGGCCTCGCGCAGAAAGCCCTCGGTGGCGGTAAGCGGTACCCGCTTGAGCCATTGCAGTGACGTTTCAATGTCGCCGCGTTCGGCCAGCATCCGTGCGTACTGGTACTGGCCGCGGAAGTCGCCCCCTTGCGCCCCTTGGCGATAGCAGTCCATGGCCTTGGTGGCATCGGCCTGCACCGCCAGGCCATCCTCATAGAACCGGCCGGCCTTGGTCATCGATTTCGCATGCCCGAGCTTGGCCGCGCGCAGGTACAAGTCGAGCGCGCGCGCATCGTCGCGGGCCATGCCGCGACCTGAGGCGTATTGGTTCGCGAGGTTGTACAGGCCCGCGTCGAGCCCCTTGTCCGCGGCATGTCGATACCAACGGATGGCCGCTACCAGGTCCGCTTCCACGCCCCAACCGTTCTCCAAGCAGCGGCCCGTCATGTTCATTGCCATGAGGTGCCCCTGCTGGGCCGCCTTCAGAAACCAAGCGAATGCGTCCTTCGGTCTTCGAGCGACTCCGTGACCATCGAGCAGCCATTGCGCCAGAACGGCCTGAGCCTCTGGATGCCCTAGTCGAGCCGCGGCCTCCATCCATGCGTGTGACTCGCTCGCCGGTGCCTTGAGTACAGCGCGCCATTGCGCGTGGGTGACTTGGGCAACAGCGTGCGCATCCGCGGGGTGGGGAGGAAGTGGGCTGGACAACGAATCAGGTGGCACGGCAGCGGTAGACATTCAACGATCGGCGAATGATAGTTGAATGCGAACTATTCGCAGATCGACTGGCGCCACCTGCGTTAGAGCAGCGTTGGGTAGACGCTCGGCCACGCATGTTTTCATGACGGTCAGCGGCAATAAGCGTCACCGTCGACCCATGGTGGTCAGATAATGTTCCGGCGCTGGCCGTGTTCGGCAATTCGGGCGCGCGCAGGCCGCGAAGGAGACCAAGACCATGAAGTCTGAACCTTTTGCCGTCACACCTGACGACTATGCCCGTGCATTGAACGTCGTGGGGGAAAAGATCGTCGTATTGGCATCGCACGCGGCGACCCAGGGCTACGAGATCTTCCTGCAGCGCGGGGATGAGGGCACCGGCCCTCCACCACATCGACACGATTGGGACGAATCCTTCTATATCGTCAGCGGCATCGTCGATATCACCTACGGTGACCATCAGAAAAGGGCCACGGCCGGTACGCTTGTCCATTTGCCCGGAGGAACGGTGCATAGTTTCCGCTTTGGCGCGGGCGGTGGAGAGATGATCTCCATCACCGGGCACGACGGCCAGGCGGCGCGGCTTTTCACGACGATCGACGCCGAAGTCCCGCCGGGGCCGCCAGACATTCCGAAACTACTAGCAGCTGCGCAAAAATGTGGAGTGACGGTCAATGCCTAGTGGCACCCCCGGTGCGGCTTTCCGGCAGTTCGTCCTGAATCCCTGACCCAGCCATCCGTCAGATAAGCACCCCGTTTGGATAGGTGCCTACGCTGAGGCTGCACGTCGACGCTCGCGGCTCTTGGTCAGATGCAGTCGCATGGCAGCGCGGGCAGCCTCAACGTCTTGTCGTTCGACGGCAGCCAGCACATTGCCGTGCTCTGCAAGCACTTCCAGCTCCCAGATGCGATTCACATGCGAGGCATGCGCGCGCTCGAAGATCGAGGAGGAAACGGCGGCCGGCCCCAAGGCTTCAAGTACAGATGAAAAGTGCCGGCTGTGCGCAGCCTGCGCGAGCGCCATGTGAAAGCTCAAGTCTGCAAACGCCGTATCGGCCTCCTGCGCCAACGCGACGCGCAGCGCTTCGTAAGCATGGCGAATATGCTCGAGATCGTGCGCCGTGCGGCGTTGCGCTGCGAGCGCCGCCGCCTCCGATTCCACGCCCAGACGAAGTTCAAGCACCGCCAGTGTCTGCCCCAGATCCTCCGCGCTGGGGTTGTCTACGCAAAACGGCTTGGCGCGCAGCGTTCCAGCCACGAACGTGCCAACGCCTTGGTGGGACAGCACCAAGCCCCCGGCCTTCATCCTGGACAGCGCATCCCGCACGACGGTGCGACTCACGCCGAACTGATCCATGAGCGTGGCCTCGGTAGGCAGCTTATCGCCTGCCTTGAGCAGGTTCAGGCGAATGCGCCGTTCCAACTCCTCGACCAAGGTGATCGCGAGATTGCGCCGGCGCGGAGGCCCGCCGCGCCACGCCTCCTTGGCGGGCGCAGGCTCCTGGGGGCTCACGTCTTGGGCCATATCGGTGCTCACGAGGATGTCTTCAGGTCACCGGCGCCGGGTTGAAAAGTACCAGCGCGTTGTGAAGCTTCCATTGCTCGGCCCAGGTCTTCTTGCGGCCGCTGGCCACGTCGAGCATCAGGCGGAACA